>JAYRSG010000030.1:0-5046 GCA_041920175.1 Candidatus Moraniibacteriota bacterium
CGGACTACAGCTACCGCGTCCGCGCGAGTGACGCGGCAGGGAATGTCTCCGGTTGGACCAATGTGGTAAGCGCAAAGACTCAATCCGGTACCCCCGCTCCCACCGTCACTCTTTCAGCGAACCCAACGAGTATCACTTCCGGCTCTTCCTCCACCCTCACCTGGATGAGTACCAATGCGACCGCCTGCACCGCCTCGGGCGCATGGAGTGGAAACAGAGAAACCTCCGGCACGCAATCCGTCTCTCCGACTTCCACCTCAACCTATACCTTGACCTGCACCGGAACGGGAGGGAGCGGCAATGCAAGTGCGACGATCTCCGTCACACCCTCGGGCGGCACCTCCGTCAGCCTCACACTCACCGCCGATACCTACATTAATCTCAACACAATCAATTACAGCGCCGATCCCCAACTCAACACCTACACTTGGCCCGCCAACACGCGCGCCAATGCCATCCTCATGAAATGGGACACGAGCGCCATCCCCGTCGGCGCCACTATCAACAGCGCCTCCCTCGAACTCTCTCTCATTGAATCGGGAGGTGATGCGACCTATGACATAGGTGCACACGAAATCATCAATCACAATCCCACGATTTCCCTCGCAACCGGTATGACCTATGACGGTACCAATGCCTGGACGCCCTACAGCGGACTCTCCGGCAATGTTCCGCTCGCGCAATCGGACATCGCAACTGCAGAGAGTACGACTAGTGTCAACGCCACCCTCGGATACAAGAATTGGACGATAACGAATATGGTGCGGGACTGGTACGCCACCCCGACACAGAATTTCGGTGTTCTCCTCAATTCCGACACGGTCGCCGCAAGTGACAGTCATCGCTACTTTGCTTCCGATGAAGCAACCAATACGGCTATTCGACCGAAACTCACCGTGAACTACACATCTTCCGGCGGATTCGTCGCCTGCAACACCGTCACCCCCGCGAACTTCTCCCAATCCGCCTACAACGCCTACGGCGCTCCCTACGATCTCTTTGCCAGTAACGCCCAACTCGTCGATGCCAAATGCACAACAAGCGACACCCACACGATACAAGCGACGATCGGCAAAACCGGCGACACCACGCGCATTGTCTATACCAAGGGCTACTACTATGACTCCGGTATCTCAAACTGGGCGCAGTACACGGGAACCTGTACCGGAACCTTGAATGGAGAGTGGTGCGCCGGCCCCACAACCGCGACGATCACCGATCCGGACATCTCGACCGCCTCCGCCGGTACGCCGGCGTACTTCGTCGGGATGGTCTGCTCCGTCCAAGGCGGCGGATGGAAGTGCGGGTGCAGGGATACAAACTGCACAAATTTCTACTGGATGATTCAAGGAGCGGGAATGTAATGAATGTGGTTCACCACCGTCGCTCGCGAGCGACGTGGCAAGGATACAGGGAGCTGGTCTCTGAACCTTGATTCGCATGATTGAAGGATGAGGAGGATTGTGTGCGGAAACGGGAACGAATACGAATCCGGGAACGGGGCACCCACCAGGGGCGCCCGTACCAAACGGGAACGAAATGCGGAATACGGGAACACGGTCTCTGAACCTTGATTCGCTTGATTTTTTCGATTGCCGTGATGGACTCTCGCGGAAACGGACAAATTAACCAAAATTTGACAAGTTATTTTGGAATTAGTAGTATTCATATACTAATTCTCAAACATAGATATACTTCTGTTGTATGCGTCTCGACGAACTACAAAAAAAGATTTCTCATCTTCTCATTTTCAACAAAAACATTCTGCGCGCGTTTGAGCCGGACGAACACCGGTTGAATGAAAATGTGAAATCATGGCTTCGGAACGGATCGCTCATATCGCTCAAGAAGGGCTTGTATATTCTTCGAGAGCGATACGAAAAAGAACCGGATAAAACTGGTTATCTTGCGTATCTTGCGGGGAAAATGATTGAGCCGTCGTACCTCTCGCTCGAATACGTTTTGGACGCGCATCGACTTGTGAGCGAACCGGCATCCACTATCACCTCCGTTACGACAAAATCCACACGCGAAATAACCAATGAGCTGGGAACGTTTCGGTACGCATCCGTTCGCGGGGATCTTTTTTGCGGATATGAAGTAAGGTCTTTTTCCAACGCAACATTTTATGAGGCAAGCAAAGAAAAGGCGCTCTTTGATTTTTTGTACCTGTATTTTTTCAAAGAGAGAACCGTGAGTTCGGAGACGATTGAAAACCTTCGTTTGAACTGGGAAAATTTTTCAGTAAGCGAATTCAAAAAATTCTCCGAGTTTGTAGAGCTCTCCGGGAGCGCGCGCATGAAACGGGTCGCGGATATCATACGAACGCTCCATTATGGCACTGTCGCAAAATAACTTCCACAAAAATACAACTATCATCAAAGAACCATCGTATTTGTTTGCTTGTGAATAGAGGAAATTAATTTGCGACGATGCCTATGCTTGAAATTCTCAAAAAAATAGTCGCGGACAAGCGACGAGAGGGAGCGCCGGACTTTGTCATTCGAAACTTTTTGAAAGAGTATCTCCAGTATCCGGTTTTGGAATTTATCTACAACGGTCGCGAGTACCGGAACTTCATTTTTACGGGCGGCTCGTGCCTTCGCGTTTGTTTTTCGGCGCCGCGCTTGAGCGAGGACTTGGACTTCGACCTTCTTGAAAAGGATTGGGAGCATTTGAATATGGAAAAAATGGCGCGAGAGCTGGAAGGGTATTTCAAAGAAAAATATCTTCTTTTGGTTGTGGCGAAATGGCAGGAGGAGAAGCGAATCTATGTGAAGTTTCCGATTTTGAAAGAACTTGGTCTCGCGAAAGAACATGAAAGCGATCAATTGTATGTGAAAATAGAGCCGAGTAAGACAGTGTTTCTCTCTCCGACGGTGGAAGCGGATCCGATTTTTCGCGCCGGATTTAACTTCGTTGTGCGGCGATATAGCCTTCCATTTTTGATGACCGGAAAGGTGAATGCCATTGTTTCTCGGAGTTGGTTTCAGGGAAAGGACAATGCAATTGATATCAAAGGTCGGGATTTTTTCGATCTCTTTTGGTATATGGAGCGGGGCGTGTCTCCCGATTTTCGGAGTCTTCAAAAGACCGCCGGCATTGCGACGGAAGCTGAACTCAAAGAGAAACTGAAGGAGAAAATCGAACGCGATGTTACCGCCGACAAATTGGCTCATGATCTCAAAAACTTTTTTCCGGATCAGGCATTCGTTTCAGACTTTTGTCGGAACTACCGGGACATTATGAGAAAGTATATCGGGTGATGTGTCTTTTTTGTTGATTTCCTCAAACTGCCTGCAACTCCTGCGGTGCGCCGGTCCCGTCACCGCCACGATCACGGATAGGGATCTCTCAACCCCTCTTCCGGCACTCCCGCCTACTTCGTCGGGATGGCCTATAGAAGTCGGTTCACCGCCGTCGCTCGCTTGCCATGTCGCTCACGAGCGACGGTGGCGAGCGACGCGGCAAGGGCGGCGGGTGGAATTTGGAACTTGACCGATACTGAAATATTTTTCGAGGTGTGCTATTATAAGAGCATGCGGGTTCCCAATCTCAATACGATTTTTTTCTTTCTTCTGTTTTTCGCGGCGGGGGCGGTGGCGTTTTTTGTAATGGAGCCGTTCCTGACTTCGGTCTTGGTGGCGGCGGTGTTGGCGACGCTCTTCTATCCGCAGTACGAATTTTTCCTCCGCGCGCTCGGCGGGCATCGAGGGTGGAGTGCGGCGTGCATTCTCTTTTTGGTCGCATTTCTGGTTATTCTCCCGATTGTCATTATGACGCTCCTCGTCGTGGGGGAGGCAACGAGCGCGCTCGCCGATTTTTCGGCGGGAAATCATTCACTCGGCGAGGCGGCGGGACGGATTGAATCGTGGCTTTTTTCTCTCCCCGCGCTCGGCGACTATTTGAGAGGCGAGGATATTCGAATCGAGGATATGTTGAAGAACGCGGCGGGCGGGAGCAGCGCGCTCCTCTCGTTTCTCGAGGCGCTCTATGGCGGCGCCGCGGGCTTCATTTTCTGGATTTTCTCGCTCTTCTTCACGCTTTTTTATTTTTTGGTGGATGGCGAACGCGCGGTGCGTTTTTTGAAGCGGGTGAGTCCGCTCGCGGATGACGAAGACGATGAGTTGATGAAGGATTTCGTATCCATGAGTCGCGCGGTGATTCGCGGGTCGCTCGTCGTCGCGCTCGTTCAGGGAGTCTTGGGCGGGATCGGATTTGCGGTTGCCGGGCTTTCGTCGCCCGCCATCTGGGGAACGGTGATGGGTGTTTTCTCGCTCATTCCTCTCGTCGGGACGGGTATCGTCTGGTTTCCGGCCGGGCTCTGGCTCCTCTTTTCGGGAGATGTGTGGCAGGGCGTGTTCCTCCTCGCGTTCGGCGCGAGCATTATTTCGACCGTGGACAATATTTTGCGTCCCCGACTCGTTGGGCGCGACACGCAAATTCATCCGCTCCTCGTGTTCTTCTCGACGATCGGCGGGATTTCGTTTTTCGGCATCGCCGGATTTTTGATCGGTCCCATCATTGTCTCGTTCTTTCTCGCGCTCGTTCGGATTTACGGAAGGGAATTCAAAACCGATTTGGATGCGTACAACGAAAACGAAAAAGGAAGAGATGATCTCTCACGTTGACAATCTCTTGACAAGAAATTTTCGAGAAGCTTTTGGTGTGGTATACTGCAGGTGGCTTGAGAGTGTTTTTTCGGTAGATCATCCGAGAGACACCTTTTTATCTATAAACAATAAGAGGTTGTTATGGTGTACTACAAAAAAAAATTCGTAGAAGGAAAGAATGTGAGGGTTCTTTTTGTCGGATTGTGTTCGGTTCTTTTTTTCTCCATTTCTTTTCTCTCCGTTCAAGCAGCGGCTACCTGGAATTGGGGCGGATATTCTTCATACCATTCCGGAAGTTGTATTTCGAGCACGACATGTCCTTCCGGAACATGCAGCCAAGGGGCTGCAAGTTTCGCGTGCGGAACTTGCAGTGGCGGATGGTTTAATTTTGAGGCCGCCTGCACCTGCAATCCCGATTGTTCGGCAGCGGCTC
>JAYRSG010000031.1:0-12476 GCA_041920175.1 Candidatus Moraniibacteriota bacterium
AACTCGAAAAAAACCTCAAAGACCCCGAGTAGCTCGGGGTCTTTTGCTTGGGTAGCCTCAAGGGGTTCAAATGGAACACCCTTTTTTATCACCGAAGGCACTCAAGATTTTATCGCTCGAGCTTTTTCTTGAGCTCATCAATAACAGCTTTCTGCCAAAATTTCAGAGAGAACCATCCAATTCTTCGCCCCTTGAACGATTTCCGACAAAGAAAATGGCTCTTGAAAGAAAAATAACACGAAAATAACACGAAAGTAAAAAGCCGCCACACCAAACCCAAAAAGGTTTATAGCGGACGGCATTCAAACAATGAACTACTTCTGGTTATCCGACCTCGACAGACCGTTGAGAAAAAAATCGCCTCAATACTTCTTCGAATTCGAAGGCCACCTTGATACCATTTTCGATTTCTTGTCGTGATACCCAGATCAACTCCTTGCCCTCGAGGAGGCGAAGATCGGCGAGATCGATATCCACATCGCACACAAAAATACTCTGTTCACAACCCCGTACATCGGTGTAGTGGAGGAATGGCTTGTGTCGCTCCAAAACATAGGCCTGTCCCGTTCGAAGGTCGATGAGTTCTTCGACCATTTCGCGAACAGCGGCCTCCCCCGGATTTTCCCCCTCTTCCACTTGTCCGCCGAGAAGATCGAGCATATTCGGAAAAGGAATCCATTCCTTGTTGTCCCGACGAAAGACCAGAACCGCATCTTTCTTCGGATTGTAAAAAACAAAACCGCAACCTCTCTTGGTCATGACGACTCCTCCGAAGTTGTTTTTCGAATCAGGCATTAAGGATTGGTCGTTAAGAGTATATAACGCACTCGTCCTTACCCACCAGATCCCATCAAGGAAAACAGCGAACACTGCCATCCGAGCCAATTTCCCCGTTCGGCCGTTCGAATCCGAGTTTCGCGAACGACGTTTGATAGTGGCAGCGTTCGCCATCACACTCAAAGTACAGCCACTGCCGTTCGGAGAACCCGTCCACAGCCCAACCGTCGGAGTGATCATACGACTTGATTTGATCCATCCGCAACGGCGCATGGCAATCAAAGCACCGAGCGTCCATGTCCACCGCCTTTTGCGCATACTGCCGAATATTCACGATGCACTACCTCCTACCGTGTTGTGAAAGAAGTTGTCGTCCGTTTGAGTTGGACAACGCACCCTATCATAGACTTTCAATTTTGTCCAGACCCGCAAGCAAAAATACAAAAACAAGGTCATCACAACCTTGTTCATTTTAGTTCTCTTTGAGAAGACCCATACTTCGAAGCGCTTCTTCTGTTGTTATTTCTCCCTTGAGATAAAAATGATTCTTATCTCGAGCTCCAACACCTTTCGATCCATCAATGTATTCGAAAGTATCCTTGTCAACATTCTTCATTTCAATTCGATTTTCATTATAAATGCCACTTCCTCGTTCAAGAGCGTAAAACTTGTCCCCTATGGAGTAGTAAACCCCGCCGCGTTCCTGAAAATTCATCCATGCCCATAACCCGGGAAAAATCGAAACCCCTATCATACCGAGCAAAACAAAGTGCTGGACCAACCGAGCGACATTAACTCTAAACCCGCGGACTGTTTTGAGTTGGGAAACCCACAGGCTCAACAAAAAATGAATTAACAATAGGACAAGGAGCACAGGCAGTCCAAGCAGAAAATCAAAAACCAAAGAGAATTCTGCCGGCACTGGATCAAAATCGTTATCCCCATATATGACAAAGTAAACAAAAACGTAAGAGAGAAACACGTTCACCATGGACAGGAAAAAGTTTATCCTCAAAACACGAAGGACGTTCTGCCTGGTTTCAGAAAAGATTCCTGGTATGCACGCTCCACACAGTACAAGAAAAGAAAAAAGGAGAAAAGTGTAGAAATCGTGAATAAAGTAAGAATTCGCGTAAACAATGACCAAAAATAGAACTATTCCGTATCCAGAAAAAAATAAAATGTTTTTCCTCAAAGTATTCATAAATCATACGGAAAGATAAACTTCAAAATAAAAGAAGAGGTGGGATACATTTTTTTCTCTTGTACAACAGGGCTATTTTTACTCCATTATTTCTCAATTACACAACCAAAATTCAAAAACAAAAACAGAGCCACACACTCTTCCGCAGGTAGCCTCAAGGGGAATCGAACCCCTCTTTTCAGGATGAGAACCTGATGTCCTAACCGATAGACGATGAGGCCGAAGTCGAATCAAATATCAAAGACGAAACGGTAAAAATCAAACGAAGAGACTTTTCGCAAGAGCGGAAGGAATCGTCCCGCACCTTTTGGCAGGAGTGGAGGGAATCGAACCCCCGATCGCTGTTTTGGAGACAGCCGTTATGCCACTTAACTACACTCCCAAAAAAAGGTGCGGGATTGGAGACCAGCATTCTACCACTAAACTACACTCCCCTTTCCCCTTATCAATGAGCAATGAACAAGAAACAATGAGCAAGGAACCAAAATCATTTTTCGTTCCCAGGTCGATTCCGTTCTTTTTTAAATTCTTGAGTTTATTTGCTCTCCGTCTGCAGAGTGTGCTTTCGGCATACCTTGCAATACTTCTTGAGCGAGAGTTTCTCCTTCACTTTTTTCTTGTTGCGCTTCGTATTGCCCGCGATCTTCTTGCATTCGCTACAGCGCAACTTCACCAACATTTCTTTGATGACGCCCATAATAAATCTCTTAAAATTCAATATTTTCTACAACCCAGAGCCGTTGACCGGAATCGGACCGGTGACCTTCTCCTTACCATGGAGATGCTCTACCAACTGAGCTACAACGGCCTTATCAGTCAACAGATGGCAGTCAACAGTTAACATTGCGGACAAAGGCAAGGATACTTCCTGTTTCCCTGTTTTCGTTTTTTTGTTAACTGTTAATTGTTGATTGTTCACTGTTCACGAAGTGTGGACAGGCCCGCCTGCATCACTGCGCGAGCTTGCGAAGCACTGTGGGCAGGCCCGCCTGCATCACTGCGCGAGCTTGCGAAGCACTGTGGGCAGGGAGGGATTCGAACCCCCGTAGACCGAAGTCGGCAGATTTCATACAACCCAAGGATTTCTCCTTGGCATGGACTATATCTTCACCCGTTCCGGGTGCTCTGGTATCTAGTCTCTACGGCGCTTCCCTGCTTTCGCTCACGCAAGGGTTCCCACGGTATTCGCATATTTTCAATATAAATATTGAAAACGTAGCCTTCACCGTTATCCCAGAGAGTTCATCTGAAAGTTCCCCTTCAGAGCTGCAATTTTTTACAGTCTGCTGCGATTGACCACTCCGCCACCTACCCAACTATTTTTGATCGGAAAAAAATATCTATTCCGTTCTGATGTTTTTCAACACAAGCTCTCGCTGATCCTCCGGAAGGCTTCGAATAGCGTCGAGCACCGATTCCAAAAAGCTCCCAAGCTCATGAACACCTGCTATGTCACCTTTTTGATATTTCTCAGTTCCTACCCGAATAGCCCATTCAACAACATCACTCCCATCTGATTCCTTTCCTGTTTCCTCATATGCTGACATCGTATGAGAAAGAAGGAACCGGGCTATTTCTCGTGGGTTTCTACTTTCCACCGCCTCTCCAATAGTAGTCACTTTTTGACCCATCTCTTGTCGCCCGTAAAACATTTTCTCGGACATACTTTTTTTGTTACTGATTATATTTAATTTCTTCTGAGCCGAAGGCCGGACTCGAACCGGCGACCGACGGTTTACAAAACCGTTGCTCTACCAGCTGAGCTACTTCGGCCAACAAAAAGAAAAAGCTGGTTCCCAACTCCCCCGCACTCTATCATGGCATTCGTTCCTTTTCAAGGAGGCGCTCGAGTCGACGAATTTTGATCTTGACCAAGCGATACGCCGGACTCAACTTCAGCACCTGTCGATAACATTCCTTCGCATCCACCAAATTGTTTTGTTCGAGATAGTAATCTCCGAGCCGTTCATAGGCCTCGATATCGCGCGGATTGAGAGAAATGCGCTCCACGAGAATATCTTCGAGTTGTTCCTTCTTACGGAGAATCACCGGTTCAACTTCGTACGCGGGAAAGATCGGCGGCTTTCTCTCGGGTCGAAAACGACGAACGACACTTCCGAATTTCCGACCGATATCGGCCGCGCGACGATGCGCGCTTTCTTCGACTCGCTCTTCCGGAATCGGCTGAAGCGGGGGAGAAACGAGAGGTGGCAATTCCTCTTCCTCATTCGAAAGCGCTCTCGCGGAATCGCCCCCGGTCCGAAAGGAGTCCGTCGAATCTCGGGGAGACATGTCCGATGCCGACCGTTTATCTCCAAACCATCGCCGCAGGCGAGACATCCTCTCCACATCGGAAGACGGTTGAATCGTCACATTTGTTTCAACCCCTTCTTTCGGAAATTCACGATTCGATTCACTTGCCTCGCGAATGTCCGGGGTCGTGGCGTCCGATTTTTTGAGCGCGCGCGGTTCAAAACGAGGGAGTTCCACCTGAAGGGCGCGCGCCTTCTTGCGCTCCGCGATTCGATCCGCCACTCGAATTTTCGCCGCGCGGGCCCGGGCGGCGAGCGTATTCAAACGGTTGTGAAGCTTGAGCGAAAAGAGCTTGAACGATCGCGCGAATCGCTCAATCAAACTGAGAAAGAACCGTTTCAAACGATCGCCGATCGAAAAAAACGGTGTCGGCGTTTCGCCAAATCGCTCTCGTTCCCGCCGTTCCACATCCGGAAGCTTCCGAAAAAAAAGATACAGCAACACCGCGATCGAAATGACGACAAAAAACGGGGGAAGAATGAGGGAAAGCATAGCGACGAAAATTCGAAATCGACACCATAACCATCATAGCAGAAAAAAACGCCGCAAGGCAGAGAGGCCCTTATACAAAATCAAATAAAACTGTTCTCTATTACTGCACGCCAAGATTGCAAAAAGTAATTTTTTGAACGTCGGATCAGCATTCGTGAAACGTGTGAAAAAAATTACTTTTTGCAATCTTGGCAACTCACAAGTTAGCAAAGATTAGGATAATTCGGTGTTATATTTCAAACCGAACAAAGTCACCAACTTGGATATTTTCTCCCATTTTCGCGATCGACTCGGTCAAGAGATCGCCCACCGTTTTCGACGGATCCTTCACGAAGGCTTGGGTCAACAGCGCCGCCTCTTCGCGAAACTTTTTCTCTTTCCCAAGGAGGATATTTTTTTGGATCGCTTCCGGCTTTTTCTCCGAAAGAAGTTGATCGCGCCAGATGGCGCGTTCCCGCTCCACTTCCGATTCCGGCACCTCTTCCGGCGACACCGTCCGCGGATTCATCGCCGCGATATGCATGGCGATATCTTTTCCGAGTGCATGGAACGATTCGTTTCTCGCCACAAAATCCGTTTCGGAGAGGAGTTTTACCAAAACTCCGATACGGGAATTCGAATGAACATAGGACGCAACGATACCTTCCCTTGCCTCTCGATCGGATTTTTTGAGCGCCTTCGCCTGTCCGCGCTTCTTCAAGATATCGATCGCCTTGGTCTCATCGCCTTTCGCCTCATCGAGCGCCTTCTTCACGTCAACGACACCGGCTCCCGTCATATCTCGGAGCCGCTTCACTCCCTCAAGAGAAATTGTTTTCATAAGACTTTATTTTATACGACGCACTATTGAAGTGTACACTCTCTCTTTCAGATGAACTATCGACGAACTTCCTTCGAGGGAACAACCGGTTCGATCTTCGCACTCTCAAGCGCCTTTCCGAGAACGCTAAAGAGAAGTCGGAGTGACGAAATGGCATCGTCATTTCCCGGAATAGGATAATCGATGGATGACGGATCGGTATTGCTGTCAACCACCCCGACGAGCGGAATGCCCATTCGTCCCGCCTCGCGGAGGACGATACCACTCTCCTTCACGTCGGCGATCAGCACCGCGCCGGGGAGCTCGTTCATGTATTTGATGCCACCCATTCGTCGCTCGAGTTTCTCGAGCTCCTCCGCAATTTTCATCCGTTCAAATTTGGTATACGCCCTAAAATCTCCCCGGGCGAGCTTCTCCTCCGTTTCGCGCAAATATTTGGTCCGCGCGCGAATAACGGAGAAATTCGTAAACGTGCCGCCGAGCCATCGATCAACGACAAACGGCAGACCGAGTCGCTTCGCGAAAGAACGAACGAGATCATGTGTCTGTTTCTTGGTGCCGACGCAGAGGATCGGCGCGCCGCTCTTTTTGACCGAGGCCAAAAACTCCGCCGCTTCTTCCAACTTTGAAAGCGTTTTTTTGAGATCGACGATGTTGAGATTATTCCTCGTCGTATAAATATACGGCTCCATCTTCGGATGCCGACGCGACTTCATGTGACCAAAATGCACCCCCGCCTTGAGAAGCGTCTCAAGTGTCACCCCGACCGATCCGAAATCGAAATTCGAGAAATAGTCCGCCGTCAAAACATCCGGGATCGACTTGCCTTTCGACGCCGCGCTCTCCCCGGTCGCAATTTCCACTCCCTCTCGCTGTCCCATAAGTTCCGTCATATTCGTCATACTCAATAATTATCCTTCTCTCCTTCTGCCGCTCCCTTCCGAAAAACCGGGCATCCCTCGCACCCGATACCAAATTAAGGTCGGATGAGGATAGGATTGCGAGAAAGCGACATGAATGATAGACTTCCCCTTCTCGGGGAAGTTTGGGTCAAGGGAATTCTAGCGGATGCCGCCCCTCTTGTCAATTTTAAAAGGGCATGATACACTCGCCGAGAACCAAGAACTTCGGATTGGATTGGATTTTTTTGTTTTCCAGAAACCCCTATGAAAACCGGCATTCACCCAAACTATATCAAAGAAGCCGTCATCACCTGCGGTTGCGGCGCCGTCATCCGAACCGGCTCAACCCGGAGCGAAATGAATATCGACGTCTGCGCGAACTGCCACCCGTTCTATACGGGCAAGAAGAAGCGCATCGATTCGACCGGTCGCGTCGACCGATTCGAAAAGCTTTCGAAAAAAACCGAAACGCTCCGTTCCGGCACGCGTTCGAAACGAACGAAACTTTCCGAGAAGTCCAAACGGAAAGCCGAAAAAACCGCGACCGCCGGAAAGCCGAAAAAGTAGCGACGATCACTTTCGAAAACGATGTCCCTCTTTATTCTTTCGGGCATCGTTTTTTGTTTCTCTTGATGTATACTGGAAGTTAGTCCGCCAGCTGGCGGATGGAGGTTCGTGTTGAGTATCTCTCTATGGCACTGTCGCAAAACAAGTTAATCAGTTCCATACGCCGAAGTTCTCATTCTATCTTCAAGTTAACGGCAAAAGTGTGCAAGTTATTTTGCGACGATGCCTATGCGTGAGCTGATCACCGCCATTCGCGAAGAATTCGAAACCATTGAACGGGCGCTTGCCGAACCGGAAGTGACTTTGCATCCCAAAAAACTCGCCGAGCTCGGAAAGCGACGAACGGAACTTTTGGAAATTCTTTCCGCCGCGGAAGCGCTCGAAAAAACCGAACGAGCCATGCGGGAAAATGCCGACATCATAAATCACGAAATCGACCCCGAACTCCAAACACTCGCCCTGGAGGAAAACACGCGTCTCGCCGCCCGAAAGCCCAACGAAGAGCTGGCGCTCAAGCAGCTCCTCCTCTCCAAGGATCCGCGAGACAGCCGCGACACGATTGTCGAAATTCGCGCGGGCGCCGGCGGCGACGAATCGGCACTCTTTGCAGCGAGCCTCTTCCGCATGTATGCCCGATTCGCTGAAAGAGTCGGTTGGAACGTCACCCTCCTCCATACCAATGAAACCGGCTTGGGCGGTTTCAAAGAAATCGTCTTCGAAATCGTCCGCGGAAACGGACCGGAAGTCTATCGAATCATGAAATACGAGTCCGGCGTCCATCGCGTCCAGCGCATCCCCGAAACCGAAAAATCCGGACGCATCCACACCTCGACTGCGACCGTCGCCGTCCTGCCGGAAGCCGAAGAAGCCGACCTCGCCGTAAATCCCAACGACCTTCGCATCGACACCTACTGCTCTTCCGGTCCCGGAGGGCAATCGGTCAACACAACAAAGAGCGCCGTCCGCATCACCCACCTCCCAACCGGACTCGTCGTCACGTGCCAGGATGAAAAATCCCAACACAAAAACAAGGACAAAGCGCTCACCGTTCTTCGCGCCCGTCTCCTCGAGGCGGAAGAAGAGAAACGAGCCAAAGAACAAGGCGACACTCGCCGGAGCCAAATCGGCACCGGCGATCGCAGTGAAAAAATCCGCACCTACAACATCCCCCAAGACCGCATCACCGATCACCGCATCAAAGAATCCTGGAGCAATGTGGAGGGAATCTTGGGCGGCGATCTCGGCCGCATCCTCTCACGCCTCGAAGCCGAAGACATGACTCGCCGCCTTGAAAGAGAATCCTCGCATGCGCGGTAATGCCAAATCACTCTAAAGTCTTCTATCATGCACGCCAAGATTGCAAAAAGAAACTTTTCGAACGTCGGATCAGCATTCGTGAAACGTGTGAGAAAAGTTTCTTTTTGCAAGCTTGGCAACTTTAAAGAGAGCGGGGATGAGAGTATGGTATAACCCTATGCCGACGATACAAGAGCTTTTGCATACAGAAGAAAGAAATATTCCTCGATTTGAAACTGAATCGCTCCTCGCGCACACACTCAAGAAAACGCGTGTTTTTGTTTTGGCGCATCCAGAGTATCGCGTCACAAAAAAAATCAAAAATCGATTCGATCAACTTCTCGAGCGGAGAAAAAATCACGAACCGGTCGCACTTATCATCGGTCAGAGAGAATTCTATGGTCGGGAATTTTTCGTGAACGCATCAACGCTCGTCCCTCGTCCCGAAACTGAACTCTTGGTTGAAAAAATAGTAAGTCGTTTCGACGCTCAAAAAAAATTGCGAGACAAAAAAAATATTTCAAAAGAAAAATTTTCCACACTCATTCTCGACATTGGGACCGGATCCGGAAACATCATCACCACACTCGTCAAAGAACTCGAGAAAAAAAATATCTCGGAAAAGAATTTCTCGTTCATTGCAAGCGACATTTCGAGAGAGGCATTGCAAATTGCAAGGAAAAACGCGAAGGCCCACGGTGTAGAAAAAAATATTCGATTCATCCGATCGGATATTCTCGCAAACATTCCAGAAAAACTTTTTCAAGATACTCAAGAAATAATCATTGCGGCGAATCTCCCCTATCTCTCAAAAAAAGAATACGAAGACGCGCCGCCCGATGTTCGGAATTTCGAACCGAAATCCGCGCTTGAAAGCGGAAAAGACGGCCTCGGACACTGCCGAAAACTTCTGGAGGAACTGCGAAAGCTCACGCTCGAAAAAAAAATTCTTTCAAGAAACCTCGTCATTTTTTTTGAAATAAGTCCCTCGCAAAAAAATTTGCTTCGAAAAATAGTTTCGAACATATTTCCGAAAGCGGATATTTCTTTCTTCCGCGATCTCGCTCGAAAGTGGCGCGTCGCGCAAATAAAAATAAAATGACAACGCCCCGACAAAATCGGGGCGTCATTCAATGAAAAGAGAAGTCGAACTACTTCTTCTTTTTCTTGGTCGCCTTCTTCTTCGTGGTCTTCTTTGCCTTTTTCTTCGCTGCCATGTATACCACCTCCTTCTATTTTAATTTTTCTTTTTTCGAGAAATATTTTTCTCTATAAAAAATATACACTATATTTTTTCGCAATGCAAATTTTTTTCAAAAAAATTTTGAAAAAAATTCACCGTGTCAAGAATAGCGATCAAAAAAAATATTTTTCACGCAACCGCCGGCAACTCTTCACGAGACAAATTACATGGTATATGCTGAAAATATGAATGGTCGCGCAAGTCTCTGGCTTTTCATTTTGCATTTTTCATTTTGAATCGCGCTATGATTACACTCTACAACACACTCGCGAAAAAGAAAGAACGATTCGAGCCGCTCCACGCCGGAAAAGTGGGGATGTACACCTGCGGACCGACCGTATATGGGAAAGTGCATATCGGCAATATCCGCGCCTATACGACCGCCGACATGCTGCGACGAGTGCTCGAACATGCCGGGTATGAAGTGCGACACATCAAAAACATTACCGATGTCGGACACCTGACCGAGGATGATGTGGCGCAGGGAGATTCCGGCGAAGACAAGATTGAAAAAAGAGCGCGCGCAGAGAAAAAAACGCCCGAAGAAATTGCGCGATTCTATGAAGAATACTTCCGCGAGACGGAACGAAAAATGAATATTCTCCCCGCGCACTTTTTCCCGCGCGCGACCGCGCATGTGCCGCAAATGATCCGTCTCATCGAGACACTCATCAAAAAGCGCCATGCGCACGAAAAAAACGGCAATGTTTTTTTGGACGTTACCTCGTTCGAAAACTACGGCGCCCTCTCCGGAAACACCCTCGACAAACTCAAAGTCGGCGCGCGCCTTGAGGAGCATCCCGACAAAAAACATCCTTGGGATTTCGCTCTTTGGCTCAAGGCTCCAAAAGACCACTTGATGCGGTGGAAATCTCCCTGGGGCGAGGGCTATCCCGGCTGGCACATCGAGTGCTCCGCGATGAGCATGGAATATCTCGGTGAAACTTTTGACATTCACACGGGCGGCGAAGACAATATCTTCCCCCACCACGAGGCGGAAATCGCGCAGTCGGAGTGCGCGACCGGACACCCCTTCGCGCGCTTCTGGATCCACTCGCGCCACCTCCTGGTCGACGGCGAAAAAATGTCAAAGTCAAAAGGAAATTTCTACACGCTCGAAGACATAGAGGCACGCGGCTTCTCCGCCATGGATCTGCGGCTCGCGCTTCTCTCCTCTCACTATCGCTCGCAGATGAATTTCACCTGGGAGGGAATGGAACAGGCACGCGCAAATCGAAAGACTCTCAAATCGTTCCGCGATCGGCTTGATGATCTGAGAAGTACCGCGAAATTCTCCAAAGAAACAAAACAAGGCGATACAAAAACATTCACCGAAAAAACGAAACAGTATAAAAAAGAGTTCATCAACGCTCTCGAAGATGATCTCAATACCCCCGAAGCGATCACGATTCTCCTGACATTTGTTCATGAAGGAAACAAGGCGATAGATAACGGCTCGCTCGGGAACGAAGAAGAAACACAAAAAACATTTCTCGAATGCGTGCACCTCCTCGGTCTCGCCCTCAAAAAGAAAGGCGACGTTCCCGAAGACATACGTCGTCTCGCCATGGAAAGACAAGAGGCGCGCGAAACGAAAAACTTCGCCGAAGCCGACCGGATTCGAGAAACAATAGAAAACGCGGGATACCTTGTTGAAGATACCCCGCGCGGGTTTGCAATCAAATCAAAGTAACGAAATTTCTATCCCTCGCGAATTGCGCGAATGGGATCGATGCGGGAGGCTTTCCATGCCGGATAGGTGCCGAAAACAATTCCAGAGAAAAAAGAGAATCCGAGCGCGAGGAGAAGATTTCCGAGAGAGAATTCGAAGGCGAGCGGGTAGCCGAGCGCAGAAATCGATTCGAAGGCGAGAAAGAGAATGCCGAAGGAAAGCAGAATGCCAACCAAGCCTCCCGAAATCGCAACCATAACCGCCTCCAGGAGGAATTGTCGCAAAATGTCCTTGGGGCGCGCGCCGACCGCTTTCCGGAGCCCGATTTCGGAGGTGCGCTCGACGACGGAAACAAAGAGAACATTCATAATACCGACCCCGCCCACCACGAGCGAGATGGACGCGAGCGCGAGGAGGAGAATTCTGACCGCTCCGAAAACCGACGCAACAAGCTCTTGCGCTTCTTTAATCGTCGTCACCGAATAGTCCTCCTCCCCCGCCTTCCGAATATCGTGGCGCTCGCGGAGAACTCGATCGATTTCGAGCGCCGTCTCCTCGACCCGCGATTCGTCCCGCGCGGCAACCGTGATGAAGCTCACGGAATCGACGCCGAGAATTTTTTTCTGCATCGTGCGGAGCGGAACATACGCGAAATCGTCAAAGTTGACGAATCCGGTCGAGCCGCGCTCGGCAAGAACACCAACCACGCGATAGCTCTGCCCCTTGATCGCGATCGATTTCCCGACCGCCGCGCTTTCCCTGAAGAATGACTTCTTGACGCCGGATCCCAGCACGACCACCTGCGAAACGCCCCTATCTTCGTCGTCTCCGTAAAAATTCCCTTCGACAACCTTGACGCCCCGATCGATCATGGGTGTCGCCGCGGAAGCACCCAAGAGAAACACCTGCTTGTTCGTCTCGCGATAGCTCGCCAGGGCCTGCCCGATAATGCCAGCAGTATATCCCGAAACACTCGGGAGTTTCGCGATCGCCTCCGCGTCATCCACGGTGAGCGTCGTCACCTGTATGCCCTGCGCGATCCCCTGCGCGTTTCCGGACGAATTCCGACCGGCGGACGGCACTTTCACTTCAATCTGAATCGTATTATTCGCGTATGCTTCGATTTGTCGAAGGACGAACCCCTCGACCGAATCTCCGGCGGACGAGACTACCATAATGGCGATCGTCCC
>JAYRSG010000032.1:0-3568 GCA_041920175.1 Candidatus Moraniibacteriota bacterium
CGGCTGAAGATGCTTAACCGAATGACCCTTCTCGGGATGCCGGAGACGTACGTTGTTGCCTAGATCCTGAACATGACAGGGAAAATCTGTCTTGTGCAGGAATTATTCAACAAAGCCTTCCAAACGGAGAAAACTCATATAAAAAAATGGGTGTTTTGAAGGCAGTTGGACATGATGAACAAAAGTTAGATGCGATACACAAGTTTACAAATGATCAGTCACACATAACAGGATCGGGTTTTGACCCAGCACTTGTTCCCGAGACAAAGAAAGTTGTGGTAGAGCTTTTTGAGATGATAAGGGAAATTTCTCCTGACCATTTCAAGATAATTGATGAAGTGACTAATTGAGAAACAGAAAGTTTTTTGAACCTAATTGCTACTTATCGAAAAATGGAGAAAAAACCGGATTTGTTTTTAGGTGTGGACTTTTTGAATCATAAATAGAAAAAACTATGCTCTGGATTATCCTGTTATTCATTTTTCTTTTGATAGTCGTCGCTATCAAGCCGTTTCTTCGCAGAAGTGGTCGGTCGGTTGACTTCTCTTTGTATCGCAAAAAAGATCGGGTCATGAACGAGTCGGAGCAGGCGCTTTTTATCAATCTGCAGAAAACTTTGGGCGACCGATATATCGTTCTCTCGAAGGTTCGTATCGAGGACTTTGTTGAAGCGACTCATGAAGTCGGTGGGTACGGTGCGCGCGGACGGATCAAGTCGCGCCATGTTGATTTTCTCATCTGCGATCGCGCCACGACAAAGCCGCTTCTTGCGGTAGAGCTCGACGGGAAATCGCATCGAGGAGAAGACCGACAAGAACGCGACCGATTCGTAGACGAACTCTACAAAACAATAGGTTTGCCGATACGCCATATACCAGTAGGAATCAACTTTTTGGAATGCGCGCAAGAAATCAGTGAGGCGTTAAAAAATCATGGGTCCTCTTCAGAATCTATGCTGGACTCTTGACATTTTCCTCATTTTAGAGTACAAAGGAATATCAGTTCTTTTACACGTCATGTTGTCCAATCTCCAACCAAACGAGAGGTGATTTCGCATGAAAAGCTACCCGAAGGCGCTACAGAATGTTTCTGAAAAAGAGTCTCTCTTGCTTGCTCAAAAAGAGCTTGCACTCACTTTTTCAGATTTCAATCTGGATTCAACGTGGTATTCTTCGTGGGTTATCAATGGGCTTCGCCAAGCGATTGCTCCTTTGGTAGCCAACACTCTGGAACATTCCGATATTCCCTTCGACCCGCAAGACCTCGAACATCAGGCGCTTTTCTATCTTACGACATTCGATCCCGCGTCCATTACCGAGGAGATTATTGCGGAGTCGGTGCGTCAACAGTACCTGATCATTCTGGAAAGGCTTCGGAGCTGTGTCAGTAAGGATGATCTTGCCTATGTGTTCCGCGGACTGAAAGGGCGCTACACCGACTTGAATGTGTGCAACCGGCTTAAGCTTCAGTGGAAGGCAAGTACCTTGTTTGCCGTTGGAGACGGGAAAGAGATCGAGGTCGAGTTCAAGAAGGTTGAAGATCCGGAAAAAGTAGAGCTCTTCACGGGGACGCTTCACTATGTTCACCAGTCGAGATTGCGGGGTGATGTTTTCGGGTTCTTCTTCAGGGGTGATGACTATCCGTGGGCGATTGAAACGACGGAATTAAGTGTTTTCTCTCGTCAGTATAAACGGGATGCGCTTCTTGCTTTTGGTTTTCATCCCGACAAGGCAGTTGAACTTACGCGGTACTACACGCTTCCGGGATCGCCGATGAATTCCATTTCGGTTATCGACAGCCTCGTTTCGGGGTATTACCGTCAGCGCGGTATTCAGTGTCTCTTCACCCGCGTGATGCCGGCGTATGCCAAAACGAAAGCGACGACTGTTTCCGGCGGGTTGAAGAACGTGCTTTGTATTTCCGGTTTGGGTCACACCTTTGTCCGACGTGAGATAGATGGCGTAGAATGCTGGGAAACCGTCACGAAACGCTGGTTGGCAGGCAATCAGAGCGAGGCGATTCTAAAGGAGACGCACAAGAACTTTGTGCTTCTGCCGGCAGTAGACGTATTTATGCAGATCGGAAAGCCGACACTTCCGCCAATTTCGGAAGTTACAGCGGAGGGAAAAGTGATACAGTTTGTTTGAGTTTTGAGTCTGGTATAATGGGAGCGATATGTTCGAAAAAAGGGAAATCCTCATCGCAAGCGGAAACCCTTACAAGCAAAAAAAGCTTGTCGAACTTGTCGCTCCTTTTTTCGTTCCGAGAATCGCGGAAAAACTTCCTTCTTTTCAAGAAAGAGGAGAGAGTTTTCTTTCGATTGCCGAAAACAAGGCGATTGATTATTCGAAACATTTCCACTCACTCGTCGTTTCGACGGATGGTGGCGCTTCAATACCTGCGCTTTCTCCCGAGGAATGGAATCCTCTGATAACGCGAAGATTTTTGAACGCAGATGACGATCGAGAGCGGATTCACAAGGTGCTCGATCTTATGAAGGAAAAAAGGGATCGTACAGTCGAATGGCGCGAAGCGATTGCTGTAGCGGACAACGGAGTGCTCGTGTTTTCTCACGAAGCGCGCGCTGTGGATGGAGTTATCTCTAAATCGTTTCGCCCGGAGTTCTACCAAGAAGGAATTTGGTTGTGCTCAATCACCGACTTCCCCCAGTTTGGCGGACGCAACTATTTCGAGCTCACCGATGAGGAGCGGAAACAGACGGAGAATTCGTGGGAGTTATTGCGGGAAGCTTTTCAGGAATTTTTTTCGAAAGAGCTTATCGATTTGGTAGACACACAGAACAATGTTATCGGAACGACGGATGTTGAGATGGCTCATAAGCACAGGCAGTTGCACCGAGTTGTTGGCGTTTTTCTTTTTGATTCGAATGGCGACCTTTGTCTTCAGGATGGGAATGACTATAAAAAATACGATCTTTCTGTTGGTGGACATGTGCGACAAGGCGAAGCCTACGAGGACGCCGCACAAAGAGAAATGCAAGAAGAACTCGGCATACAGGTTCCCCTTGTTCATATCAGCACCTTTCTTCCTTCAAATGCCAAGCTGGGTCACTTTTGGGCGATCTATCGAGGCGAGCTTCCATCTGGCTGGAAGTTTTCACCGACGGAAGAAGTTTCATCGGTTACGAAGATGAGTATGGAGGAAATATCCGAGAAGCTCAAAGCTTCGCCAGAACTCTTTACGCATGGTTTCTTCAATGCTTTCACAGAATTCATTCGTGTAAAGGGAAGGACATCTTCCTAAGGCTAACTCTTTCTCTTTCATCGCGAAGAGAGTAAATCTTTGTGACTGTTTTTTATCGCGCCATCACCCGCTCCATCCGCTCTCGCATCACCTCAAATCGCGCGCCCATATTGAGAAGTCCCTGCAAGATTCTCGGAGAGAAATTGTTCATGATTATGTCCCGTCGTCCCCGCATCACAGAACGAGCCGCCTCACGAGAGGCGGCTTTTTCTTTTGCTTTTGGCTTGAAGGGGCGAGGGAAAAGGAGTAGGATTCGGGAAGGAGGGAACGCTTTTGGTCGTTTCTCATTTTTTGAGGCATGCAG
>JAYRSG010000033.1:0-3353 GCA_041920175.1 Candidatus Moraniibacteriota bacterium
AAAGAGGAGAGATACCGCTACAATACCGCCTCCTTGCTTCACAAAACTCTTCATACTCGTTTTCCGCTTAACCAATTAAGCTGACCGAGCATGATAGCGCAGTTTGTGATTTTTGTCAAGGGTTGCAAACCTCGATAGCGCATCACTGAATCAGTAGAACGCTTTGGACGTCGTTGATGCGAGGGAGGCGATAGATTCGAATGGTTTGAGAGGAATCATTCTGGAAAGATGTTTCCCGCACGATTTCCGAGTCTTTCTGGATGATTTCGAGAATTCTCGGATCAATTCGCCGAAGAGCGAGTGAGTCGAGAAGAATGTAGACATCGCCGATCCCTCTCAATGAAGCGAGCTTTTTTTCTCCGGAGGCTCTTCCGTGTGCGAAGAGATCTCGCACGCCGGAATAATATTCCTTTCCGTTCACAATGTTTGAGTCCCCGGGAATTCCCGTGTAGGAGAGCGGGAGCGCGAAGGTCGAGCGGCCGAGGTAGAGACGGTCCAGGAAGGGATACGGAGAGATAATTGCGTCTTCCGTTTTGATTTCTTGCGCCAGAGTAGCATATGCGTTTTCGAACGGTGGCTGTGGCGTGTTCCGTTCGAGCGTGAAGAGCGTTTGGGGAACGAAGAGAAGCGAGCGGGTCGTCGCGGCGTCAAGTGCAATGAAGAGGAAAAGGAGTGCCGGGAGACGGAGCCATTTTTTCAGGGGAATCGTTTCGGAGAGGGAGACGATCATATTGCTGGCGAAGAGAAAAAGTACGGATGTCGCGAGGAGGAGATAGCGATCCTCTTGCACGGAGACGAAGAAACTGAAGAAGAAAAGCGTGAAGAGGAAAAAACTTCCGAGCGCGAGGGAAATGGATTGATTTCTCGGGTCACGCAGAGTTTTGAAAAACCCAAAAAGGGCGAGCGGAAGAAGGATGCCGAACGATCCCCAGAGCGCCCCGAAAATATAGTGCGTGAGATAGACCGGATGATCAATATTTATTGACCCGAAGAATGTGGAAAAAAACACGAAACCGAAAAAAAGAATTGCACCGATGCCAACGGCGAGTGTGGGCAGGCTTCGTGCCGCGCTTCGGGAAATACCGGCAAAAAAAATGATGGCGGGGAGAATGATGGCGCCGAAACTTTTGGAGAGTGTCGCCAGTATTCCGGCGAGTATTGACCAGAAGAGGAAGGCGTTTCTTTGCGTTCGCGCGAATTGGAGGAGAAAGAAGATGGTAAGGAGAATAAAAAATACCGCTACTTCGTAGCCGCGAATCTGTCGGCTCCACGCGATGTGGTCGGATGAAAAAGCGATGAGGAAAGCGAAAAGAAGGGCGAGTGATTTCCCTCGGAACGCTTTTCCAATCAAGAAAGCAATGAGTATGGAAAGTGTCCCAAAGAGGGCAACCACGCTCCGAGGAAACGCCGGATGAAAAGCGTCCCAGAGAGACGAGAATGGCGCGAGGAGATACGGAAGGAAGATGTCTTTCTTTTCAATGAAGCCGGAATCAAGGAGGGGAAATCCATGTCGGGCTATCGCTTCGGTTTGAGCCAGTGTGAATCCCTCATCGATCCAGAGCGATTGCTCGCCGATTGTAAAGAATCGGAGAAACGCCCCCGAAATGACGATGACTCCGAGAAGTCCCCATTCGGAAAAAATATTTCGAACGTTCATAAAAAAACTATCGAATCTCGGAGAGTGGGAGAGCTGAAGTAAGCGTATCGAGGAGCCAGGGGATGAGGGCGGCGAGACCGATAAGCGGCAAGAGGAGGAGAAGAATGCCGAAGACGGATTTCCAGAAGAGGTGTTTCCGAATTTTTTCGACCGATCGTTGAATGGCGGCAAGTTGCGCATCCTGCGCATCAAGTCGCGCGCGGAGTTCATCATCCATAGAGAGAGTGAGAAATAATCTTGAATCTTGATTCACCTGATGAAAGAATATTCTTGATTTTAAAATTGCGTCATCGAGAAAATCAAGTGAATCATGGTCACATTCCGAGTTCCGCTTTTGCTTTTTCGGACATTCGCGACGGGTCCCACGGAGGAGTGAACGTGAGTTCGGTTTCGACCAAAACGACACCAGGGATGGCGAGCACTTTTTCTTTGACTTCGTTTTCAATCGTCTGAAAAAGGGGACAGCCAATCGTGGTGAGTGTCATGGTGATTTTCGCGGCGCCGTCTTTGTCGATAGTGACGCCATAAACAAGGCCTAAGTCAACGATCGAAACCCCGAGCTCCGGGTCGAGAACGGTTTCAAGAGCTTTTAAGAGAATTTTCTTGGAAGGCTTCATCTTGGGTCAGTTCGGGAACACCGTTTCGCCTTTTTCGTTTTTGACGGTGATGGCGGAAACGGGGCAGGAGCGGGCGGCGTTCAGGATGGTCTCGGCATCGTCTTCGTCGCAGCTCTCGAGAATGACCGCTTTCGCGTCGCCGTCGAGTTCGAATGTTTTGGGCGCGACCCCGACACAGGGTCCGGCGCCGATACAAACATTCGCGTCCACTTCGATTGTCCAGCCATTTTTCAATACCACCGGCCCATGGGGTTTGCCCACATCTTTCATATTTGACATAGCGTTTTCTTATTGAATTACTGTTTTTGTCAATGATTATGTTTTCATTTCAATGTATTTTTCGTAATCATCCATGAATTTCGGATCAATTATGCTGACTTCTCCTCTGCCGATTCCTTCTTTGTTTTGATAATAAATATTGGTTGATAACCAGCCTTTTTCATCGGAGAATGAATGAGCCGAAACGGGATGAAGTTCTCCAGTGCGAATACTTCGGAAAAACTTCTCACAGTCTTCTTGATTTGCGCTCTCTTTTGAGGGAATAAATCCTACACCATTTTTCTCGAGTATTTGAATCAATTCCGTTTCTGATTTTTCATTGTTCTCTCGGAGAAGATTTTCGAGAAATTTTTCAAAGAATGGTCTGATATCCTGGAGATTTTCTGTTTTCATTCTTGATGTCTCAATCGTATTTTTGGGATAAAAATTAAATTTTTCTTTTCCATGCCTTGCATTTCCGCTGTTGCTGGCGCGAGAAGGCAACAGAGACACATCAAACGACTCCGAAGAATTTTTTGGCGGATCTCCCTTTGGCGGCTTTATCGATTCGTGTCCATGCATACAATTTTTTCTCAGGATTTTGATAATCGCGAAATATTTTTTTCAAGCGCGCGGTGGGTGGTTTCGAGTGCGAGGAGGGCGCAACGGAGGCGGGCGGAGGAGAGGGTCTCGATGCCGAGAAGCGAAAGAAGATTTTCTTTTGAGAGATTTTCCAGATCACTGACTGATTTTCCTCTTATGAATTCCGAAAGGATTGAGGCGCTCGCCTGCGAGAGCGCGCAGCCGTTTCCCGTCCACCC
>JAYRSG010000034.1:0-4859 GCA_041920175.1 Candidatus Moraniibacteriota bacterium
GCGCGGCGCTCGCGCTCTACACATCGATCGATGGCGGAAAAACGTGGTCGGTTACCCAGCTTGATGGCAGTCGCGCCGCCGGAACGCTCCGCTACGACCCGTCCGACTCGAGCGTCATCTACGCGGCATTTCGAACGTTCAATTGATTCTTTACATTTTGCTCCGCCAGCTGGCGGATTGACTTTTGATTTTTTTCCCTATGTATCAATCTCTCATAAACGATCGGAAGGAACTGTTCGAGGATGCGGTCACGCATTTTTCGGAAGAGGCAGCGAAATTGCGGACGGGGCGGGCGACTCCGGCCCTGGTGGATCATCTTCTTGTCGACTACTACAACACCAAATCTCCGATGAAGCAGATCGCGAGCGTCTCGGCGCCCGAGGCGCGACTCATTGTCATTTCGCCCTGGGACAAGGGATCGCTCGTCTCGATCGAGGCGGCGATTCGCGAGGCGAATTTGGGGCTCAATCCGTCAAATGACGGGAGTGTCATACGGCTCTCGATCCCGCCCTTGACGGAAGAGCGGCGGAGGGATTTGGTGAAGGGTCTCAATCATATCGCGGAAGAAGCGCGTATCGCCGTTCGTACCGTTCGCGAAGACATTTGGAAGGAAATTCAGGATGCCGAGAAAGAAGGGCTCTTCGGCGAGGACGATAAATTTCGCGGCAAGGACGCGCTTCAAGAAGTGGTCGAATCGTACAATGCCCGCATCGAAGAACTCCGCAAGAAAAAAGAAGGGGAAATCATGACGGTGTGAATTGGTGATTTGGTTTTTTTGTTGTTTGGTCGTTTGGTTATTCCTCATTCCTCATTCTTCATTCTTCATTCACTACTCTCTCTATGTCTATCGTCATCATTTTCATTCTCGTGTTGGGGGCGCTTATTTTCGTGCATGAGTTGGGGCATTTTCTCATGGCGCGGCGGAGCGGTATGAAGGTTGAGGAATTCGGTTTCGGATTTCCACCTCGGCTTGGCGGTTTTGTGTGGAGCGAAGAGAAGAAGCGACATATCTTTGTCCGAGGAAACAAGGAAGTGTCGTCTCCTCATACCGTCTACTCCGTCAACTGGATTCCCTTTGGTGGTTTTGTGCGCATTAAAGGCGAGAATGGCGATGGCGCACATGACTCTGACAGTTTCGCTTCGAAGGGTGTGTTCCCGCGTATCAAGACGCTCTCGGCGGGAGTGGTGATGAACTTTCTCTTTGCGTGGTTTCTGATTTCGATCGTGCTTATGATCGGTTTTCCGCGCGGGATCGGAGAAAACGAGAAAATCGATCCGTCAAAGGTGGAGGTGCAGATCGCCCAGGTCGTTCCCGGGACGCCCGCCGCTGATATGGGGCTCAAGATGGGTGACGTGATCGTATCGGTCGGCGGCGAGAAGCTCCTTCGCGTCGAGCGGGTGCAAGATATCATTCAGGCGCACAAGGGAAAGGAAATCGTTTTCGTCGTTCGTCGCGGCGAAAATACGCTCACCTTCTCGGGTGTGCCGAGAACCGAGTATCCGGAGAACCAGGGGTCGCTTGGCGTTGCGCTCGGTGAAATCACGCTTGCGCGCTATTCGTTTTTCGAGGCGATACTTCAGGGAGCGGTTAATACGTGGCAGAATACGGTGATGATGGTTGTCGGGATCGGATCGCTCTTGGGGAGCCTTTTCGTGGGGAACGGCGCCGGACTCGCGGATGTTTCGGGACCCTTGGGAATCGCCTACCTTACGAAAGAAGTTTCGAATCTTGGTTTGGTGTATCTCCTTTATTTCACTGCCATCTTGAGTATCAATCTCGGCGTTTTGAACATTCTCCCGTTTCCCGCGCTCGACGGCGGTCGCATCCTCTTCATCCTCATTGAAAAACTGAAGGGATCGCCCGTCAGCGAACGGGTCGAGGGCTACTTCCATCAGGCGGGTTTCCTCCTCCTCATCCTCCTCATGATTGCTGTTACGGTAAACGATTTTTCGAAATTCAATATTATCGGGAAAATTCTGAATCTGTTTTGAGGGGGATGTATACATGAAAAAAGGGCGTGTAGAGACGCAAGATGTTGCGTCTCCCTTCCCCCCCTTTTTTTTCACCTCCTTTTCACAGAGACGCAAAATCTTGCGTCTCTACAGAGAATACGGGGGTGTTTGAATACAAAAAAGGCTCTTGTGAGCCTTTTTTGTATTCTGAACCTTGACAAGAAGGAATTTTTCAGGTAGGGTACCTGGTTAAATTCCAAAGATATTTTTACTATGCCTTCCGAATCAGTATTGTCGGTCGCGAGACGTTCGTTGGGGAGTCTCCTCCTTGCGGGGCTTCTCGCGGGA
The DNA here is from genome assembly GCA_041920175.1 of Candidatus Moraniibacteriota bacterium. Lineage (GTDB taxonomy): Bacteria > Patescibacteriota > Minisyncoccia > Moranbacterales > UBA1568. The sequence goes on from JAYRSG010000034.1 coordinate 2,302, forward strand.
TCGCTCGCGTTTTTCGCGCTTGTTTTTTTCTCGAAACACTTCAAAGTGACGACGGATTTCCTCGTTGTGCAGACGGGCGCCTCACAATCGCAGGACTTCTACTCGATGCTCAAGTCGTCCGAATATCTCGGGAAGGTTTTGTCGCAGTCGGTGGGGAGCGAGAAGTTTATCGGCGCGGTCGTCGAGACGGGCGGCGTTGATGGAAACTTTTTGCCGGGGAATCCCAAAGATCGGCTCGAAACGTGGGAAAAAATGGTGAAGGTGACGAATAATCCTGATGTCGGGACGCTCCATATCGAGGTCTTCGGCGATTCCGATCGCGACACGCTCCGAGTGGCGCAGGCGGTGGGGCAGGTTTTGACCGAGAAAAATATACTCTTCCGAAGCGGCGACGAGAAAAGCGTTGAAATTCGCACGCTCTCGGGACCGATCGTTGAGAAGAATCCGGACATGGAAAGAATGATTCTCGTTTCAAGCGCCGGTATCCTCTTCGGTACCACGCTTTTTCTTCTCTTTGCCCTCATGCGCGCCGAACGTCGATCGCGCGAGTTGTTTCTCTCCGCGGTTCCGACTGAAATAAATGATGATGAAGCGGAACGGGAAAAAATTTCCGACGAAAAAACCGAAACGCCGAAATCGGCGACCGAGACTCTCTATACCGAGAATCGCTTAGCATTTGATGATAAAGTAGCGTAGAGTGAAATGTCGATTTTTCTCTCGTGCCGGAAGGGCGGAAAGTGTACCGCCTTTCTGCAGGAGGGATAAATCTGTTGTTGTTGCGTTGGAAACTTCCAATAGCAAGAGTGACAGAATGTTCCTTGACAACAAGGGTTTCAGAAATTTGTAAAACAAATTGTGTCGCGCGAACGCGCGAGGAGGTTGCTGTGGAAAAGATTATTCGGTTTTTCTTGCTGGTTGTCCTCGTGACGATCGGCGGGTGTGCGAGTTTTTCGATCGAGCCCCTTTCTGCGGACAAGCCGGAACAAGTCTGGCAAGCGAAAGCGATCCGGTTTGATCGACAAGTGATTGAGGAAACGGGACAATTCTCTGCGGTCATCGTTCGCGCTCCGGAAGAATGGGTTCGAAGTGAACGGAGCGGAACGCTTCCGGTGGGGTCGAATGGCCGTATTGCTATTGTGCGGAATGCATGGCGAGCGATCGCGTTCTTTCTCAAGGAGGATGAACTGGAGACGTCGGCGATTCTTGGACCGGAAAACGCTTTGGTGGTTCTTCTTCCAGGAGTTTCCGAGTCTCGTGCTCGATCGGCGAAGATCCTCATTCTCTCCGGATTGTCGGCGTTCGCGCTTGACGCGTCCGGTCGTGAATATGGAGGCGATGTTGGATTCGATATGGAACGGTTTATCGAAGTTGTCCGGAAGGGATCGGTTTCGATTCCTCTGCCGGAAATCGTCGAGAACCTAAATCCGGGAACGGCAAACGGAGATCTTTTCTTGAAGAGAATATCCGTGATGTTTCCGGAAGAGAAGCGCATTGATGGTGTGATATATCGTGTCGTGGCGACGGCTCCGGAAGGACTGGCGCGCGCAACGCACGGATATCTCTCGGTCGATGATCGTTTCGTCTCCAATGCCGAACTTTTTGTGACGCCCGGTATGGGATTGGTTTCCCTTGGTGAGGCGGCACTTCGAAGTACGTACAACATAGGAACGGCACGACCGCAGGGTCCGTACCGTCTTCCGAAAATTCAAACAGTGACAACTCCCGAAAGGGAAAAGGCGGGTGATCAATGACGCGTTTCTTTTTGTCTCTCATCTTTGCGTGCGTCTTCCTGAGTGGTAACGCCTGGGCGGACGAAGTGAAGGAGGGGTGTATCACGGTACAGCGCGGCGACAATCTGACGAAGATTGCTCGTACGTTAAATTCGACGATTCAGAATCTTGTTGTCGTAAACGGCATCAAGAATAAAAATCGTATCTATCCCGAACAGAAGATTTGTCGGGAAATGGAAGCGAAGAATCCCGCGATGGATTCGAAACCTCTGCAACAGGAAAAACCGGCAAAGCCGAATGTCCCGAAAAAGACGGAAACGGGTGTGGCGAGTGGTATCCCGACGGGGTACACGCCGTATGCCGAAACGGGTGTTAATCCGCTTGTTATGATTATGAAGAAAGCGGATGATGTGAAGATTTCACAAATCGAGCGGGATGCGCTCTCGCATATCGGCGTTTCCGAAGAAGATATCGCGCTTATTGAACAGTCGATTGCCAATGGAACGGCGGAAAAAAATTCGCTTCAGCCCGGTACGAAGTTTGTCTCGATGTCCGAGCGCGGAAAAGGAAGGGGTGCGGTGAAGATTACTCGGAACCGCATTGCGACATGGAAAACGCCGGAACGCGCGACAATTGTTACGCTCTCCGATGGGCGGAAAATTGCTCGCATAGACTCGTGTTCGAATTGGGCACAAGTTGAAGTCGAGCCCAAACAGCCGGAGAGCATCGCTCTTGCGGCGGTAACTCCGGAACCTGAAGTGCTTCCGGAAGAGGAGGGAATTGAGCTCTGTGGTCTGGACGATCATGACGCCTTTCTTTCTCTGGGAC
>JAYRSG010000035.1:0-9376 GCA_041920175.1 Candidatus Moraniibacteriota bacterium
CGCGACGATTTCCTCAAGTATCGGAAAAAGATTTCGCTCGACCATTCGTCCCGCCTCTCCCTTCTTCTCCTCCGGATCACTCACGTTGAAGGGTCCCCCGCCCGCGAAAATTCCCCGGTACGAGTCAACCGATGCCGCCGGCACCTCTCCCCGCTCCATCCGGACCCGCTCTATTTCCTCCGGACGAATACCGCCAAAACGAAGTATCGCCTCGTACTCTCCAAGCGACGCATCATCCTCCGGTCGAAATTGCAAACAAAGAAACTTCTGCTTCATAGGCACTCCAAAAAAAACAACGAGCGCCCCCACCCTATCACCAAATATTCGCCAAGGCAAATGAAAAAGAAAATTAAAAACGCCCCCGAATTCTCATGGTTTTCCATGGAATTCGGGGGCGCTACGGCGACGCCTACTGCCGGGTATCCTCCTTGTATTTCGCGATCGCCTCATCGAGGCTTCGCGCCGAGGAGACGATGTCGAGGAAGTGTACCTTCATTAGATTACGGAGAAGCGTCGGATCCGAGAGTGCCGAGGCTGCATCCAGACACTTCCCGCCCGAGAGTTTCTCGAGCTTCCCGAGCACTCCGGCAACCAACGCCTCCGAGGGCGAGCCCGTCGGAAGCGACTCAAAAGCGGAAACCGCCTTCCGAGTCAACTCATCGAGCCGGCGAGCCTCATCGTCATCCTTGGCAAATTCCGGAGACTTGACGGACACCAGACACCGTTCCGGAAAATTCTCGGTGTCCGTGGCGACGGTCACAATCGTCCCGGCGCCCAACAAACCGACAAGTACCAGAACCGCCGGATTCTGAAGGAGCGCATGCAGGAGCGCGGTACAACAGGAAGTAAGCGCGGAAGGAGCATACATAATTGTCTCTCCTTTCACTTACCACTTTGGTCCGCCGGCGCCAAAACTCACATAGACCTGCGCCAGACCCTCGCCGTCACCGTCAAAGTTCGCGTAGTATCCGGTTCGGACACCGAACGAAACCTCCGCCCATCCTCCATTCTTCAGGTCGATCGGCTTTCTCGCCTCGATACCGACGTACGGGGTGGCGCGATTGTTCCACCGCTCATCGGAATTCTCCGAAACGGTGGCGCGAAGCGCAACGTAGGGAACGAGCGACCAGCCGCCGCCCAGGCTCGAAACGACATACCCCTGCTCGACATAGCCGTCAAATTTGAAACCCTCCTCCTCACCGGATTCGGTCACGGCATAACTTCCCTCCCCCCAGGTCATCCACGGCGTATCACCCGTTTCGAGGCAAAGCGCCGAAGAAGAAAACAGACCCAAAGAACCACACAGCACAACAAACAGAGACAAGCCTTTCATTCTTCACCTCACTCGTTGAAGTAAACTGCCGAAGCGCAAACGCCTCCCTGTTACCCCTTTATCCACTCATACATCCCTTTCCAAGCCGACTTCCTCCATTGAAGTTCCGAGACTCCTTCCGAGACGGTCACCGTTTTCAGCTGACCCGCTTTCTCGAATCCCGAAACCGTCTCGAGGAATCTATCGAAATCCTCCTCCATTACGGTATATTTGTCAAGAGTTTCACCGGCCTCCGAACCGAGCTCGTTCTTAAGCGCGATTTTGTGAAACACGATAATCGCGAGTCCGGAAGAGTCCATCGACTTCTTGACAACCGTTTCCATCGAACGAATATCCGTCCCCGTATAAGAGACGTCAAACACCGGGAGCGCCCGAACATCGAGGTTTTCCGGAGTTATCACGGTTTCTCCCCACGCCATCCGGTTGTTTGAGTAATACTCCATGATAATCTTCTCAATATCCGAATTCGACTCCCCATAGGGGGCCGCAAATGATACCGTTTCGATCCCCTGCTCACGCAAGTGCTCCGCCGAATAGGAAATCTCTTCCCGAGCCTCTGAAGCAGAGATTTTTGTAAGATCGGGGTGGTTAACAGTATGCGCACCGATTTCCCACCCGAGCTTATTCGCTCGTTCGATAAAATACCACTTGGTATGAAAGTCATACCTATGGATCAATCCGGTAGGAACATAGAGCGTCCCTCGCATGTTTCGATTCTCCATTTTCTCCAAAACGGTTCGAAACGAATGGTGGGCGTCATCAAAGACGATAGCCACCAACGCCGTTTCCCGGGAACCGGAAGCATTCGCCGCTCTCTCAATTCGATCCTCCACAAAGAGGATCAAGAGTGCCGAGAGAACACCGACAAGCGACAAGAACCTCGAACCAAATTTCACCTTCATTTCACGCTCCTCATCACACACGCATTCAAGAAACCGAAATATCTTTTCACGGCATCAATGCCCTTTCTTCCATGTTCCAAGCCTTCGTCCCAAAAAAATTTCCAAAACAATCGACCGCCACAAGACGAACGAATTAACCGCGAAAAGCGGAAAGAAACAAGGAAGAGATACGAGGGTCGCCCGAAATTTTCCCATAAGAGCGCCCTGCGCAAGCGAAACGACGGATACGAGGAAAACCTGAACGGCACATGTCCACCCGATTCCCTGAAGGAAGCTTCCCGTAAAAAGCGAGAGTCCGACAACGATCGCCACCCACCCGAACACAAAGTCAAGGAGATACCAATACGCCACCGTTCCGAGCTTCCAATTTCGAAGCCTCCCTTTTCTCACCTTGAGACACTGCAAATATCCCCGATACCAACGATCCAGTTGAGCGACAAGAATACGAAAAGTTGGCGGATCGATCGGGTAACACAGCGCCTTCCCGACAAAAGCGATCTCGCCTTTTTCTTCGAGAAGCCCCCAACTCAAATCCATATCTTCGGCGATAGTCCTCTCGTCGAATCCCTTCTTTTGCAAAAGAGCCGCCGTTCGAAAAATCGAGAAGCAACCGCTACAAACAAAAACCGCTCCGATATGATTCTGCGCTCGTTTATAGAGCGTGATACCGAAGAGATATTCGACAAACCTCGCTCGTTCCCAAAACGTTTTCACGCGCTGCGGAACGACGAAGCCGCAGGCGGCGACCACCTGGCCGGCATGGAATGCCGGCAAGAGCTTCTCGATCGCGTCTCGTTTGAGGAGCGTATCGCCGTCGACGATACAAACAAACTCCGTTCGAACGCTTCCGAGCGCGAAGTTCAACGCCTGCGCTTTCGTCCCCGAATTTCTCGGCGTACGAAGAATCGTCGCACCAAATCTCCGCGCAATAGCCCCCGTATCGTCCGTGGAGCAATCGTCAACGACGATTATTTCCTTCACGGGAAATGTCTGTCGTTGCACCCCGAGGATCGTGAGCCCGATTGACTCCGCCTCATTGAACGCCGGGATCACGACCGTAATTTCCCAGTCTCGTTTCGGCGGAAGACGGAGATGTCGCGGTCCGAGACCCAGCCACCACCGCCAATCCCTCAATCGATTCCATCTCGGATACCCTGCTCCCGTTCCGTCGGAAACAGTAACATCTCTGCCGTCCTTTTCTTTCATCGAGAATTTCAATTCTCACCTCCACTCATCTTGTTGTTAACGAACTTGACTTCCGACCCTACCAGAAAATTCATTCTCTGTCAATACCGAAAAATTCGGAAGCATTGACACAAAAATATTTTCGTGTTTCAATTTGATTCGGAAACATCGTCGTCTATCAGTTCTTTTTCTGACGGGAGAAACCTCTCATGTCAAGAAGCATCGTCCTCTCTCTCCTCGCGATATTGATCGGAATGGGAATGCCGATACCGAAATCTCGCGCAGACGCCAAGTCGTCGCCGGAAAACCGGAAAATCGTGATTGATCTTTCAGTGTTTGAACTGCGATTGTACGAAGGTGAAAGAATAATCTTTCGATCCGTCGCGACCGGAGGAAAATCATGGTGTCGCGACACCCGACGCTCCTGCGAGACCCCTTCCGGAAACTACCGCATCGGAAGAAAAAACGGTCCCGGATATCGATCGGGATCCTATCCGACCGGATGTCTGAATAAAAAAATATGCGGAGCGCTCATGCCGTATTATCTCCAATTTTCCGGAGAGAAATTCGGCATCCACGGGGGATTTGTCCCAAGGGAACCCCTCGCGCACATAAGCCACTCTTGCATTCGAATTCCCCTGGAAAATGCCAAAATACTTGCCGGCATGGTTTCCCCGGGAACTCCGGTTATCGTGCTGCCATACTGAAAATTCGCTCTCTCAAAAACAAAACGGCGCTCCACCATTTCGGTTCGCGCCGTTTTTCTTTTCTTTGAAAAATCACGGTTCTTCCCTACCGCTCTTCGATTTCGCCGAGAGAGGTGAGGACGACATTTCGGTTCAGAACGAATTGTTTGACCGTCTTCGAGCCGTCTTTCTTGAAAACCGTCACCGAAACAGGGATGTCGCGAAGGCCGGGCTGTTTCTCGATTTTGAGCTCATGAAATGTCGAGCGAATCGTTTCGGGAAGCGTGTAATTCATCGCAACCGTCTTTTCACTCCCCAGAGGGACCTGTACGATCGCGCCGAAAGTGCGCTTCCCGACTTCTTCGCCGAAAACCGGTTCGGTCGCGAATCCTTCGGTCGAATCGAGCCAACTCCCCAATGGAACATAGAGCCGAAGGAACGTTTGGTAATCATTGGTGCGCCAGTCCTTTTCGGTCGCGGTGTGCTTGTAGGTAATCGCAAATCGCGCTTTGGGTTTCTCCCCCCTAAAGTCTACCACATATTCATAGGAACGCTTCACGAAGTAGTCGCTCTTCCATGCGCCCAAATTGGCATCGACGGCGAGAAAGGAATCATTCCTCCACTCTCGATCGATCGCGCCATCCCACCGGGCAGCGCGGATTTTGTTCATCACCTCCTCGTCGTCGAAGAACAGCTGGATATTCTTGCGGTGCAAATCGGCAAGCCCCGCTTCAAAAAGTCGGTAGCGATCCGCAAAGCTCATCATTTTGACGCGATCGAGAATGCGCCACCCCAAGAGATTCATCATCGACTTTCGCTCTCCGCGATCGATTCCTTGTTCGAGAAATCCCTTTTCCACCTGACGTTCCAAGTCCCACACCGCCGTCTCGCCACCGAAAGTCCCATAGTCGGGCACGTCAACCGGTCCCGTCACCGAGAGAAAGGAAAGGAGTACATCGGTCGTAATGCCAACGATGCCGTCGAACGCCTCGCCTCCCTCTCCCATCCGATAGAATGCTTCCGCTTGTTTCGCGTTGGTCGGAAAGTCTGGCGAATAATTGGAATCGCGCAATTTCCACGAACCGATTTTCAAGGTTTCACGCATCGGGTAGGGCGGCTCGACCGTCGAAGGGATTCGTCCATCGAAATTACCTGTGTCGTGCACGGCAAATTCGAGCACCTCGCCGTCTTTCATTTTGAGAATGCCGAAGGAACCGATAAAGCCGCCGCCCGGACGGAGTTCATAGTTGTTCTGAAAGAGGATGAGGTACGTGCGGACTTCGCCATCTTTCTTCAAAACAAAGTCGGCAATCGAGAGGAGCGCCCGCATATCCGTCCGTCGCTCTTCTCCCATAGGGAGAAGGCGTGTCGGAACATCAAAGAGTTTCCAGTGACCATTCCGGATTTCCCAAAACAGAAACCAGCTCGCAAGAAAAATTCCCGAGATCGTCCAGAAAAAAATCCAAAATTTCCAAGAATATCGCTTGATCATAGAGTGGAGACGAGAAATAGTTGCCTATTAGCTGTTCCTTGTTCCCTGTTCGTTGCTCCTTGATGTTTACATTTCCCCGCGCAAAAGTTGATTGAGACGCGCTTTGAGTTCTTCCGGTGTTGGTTCGCGCTTTTCGGGAGCGGCAGGAAGCGATTCCGTCGAAGTACCGACATTCGCTTCCGACTCCGAGGACGCCAATTCATTTTGAGAGAAAACTTTCTCCCAGGTGAAATCTTTCACCGAAACCGTTTCGAGATTGCCCGGCATCACCTGTTTCTTTTCATGAACGGAAGTGATCACGCTTCCGACACGGACGCTGTTCCCTTCCGGAACAATTCCCGACGAAACGGAAACGCGGGGCGCAACAGGAATCGGACGCGGTTTCTCCCAAATATCTTCCGGCTCATCCGGGCGCTTCTCCGCGGGCGGGATATTGAATTCGATATATCCCGCTCCCGCCGATTCGTTTCTCAGAATTTCCGGAGCGACGCGGCTCGCTTCTGAAATGGAAACTCTCGGCTCCGTCACCGCTTCTTCTCTCGGCATTTCTTTCAGAACATCACTTTGCTTTTCTTCCGGAGAAGACGATTCTTTTGTTTCAACCGTTTCCAAACGCGTTTCCGGATGGGCGAGATCGTGAAAAACTCCCACGGGACGAATGCTTTCTGTCTTTTCAGACGCGAGCGAAAATGCCGGCGCGCGCCTCAGAGAAAACTTCGGCAGAGAGAGCGATCCGAAAGATTTTTGAAAAAGCGATGAAACCAAAAAAGCGAACAGTCCGGAGAGCGTCACACTCAAAAGGAGAAGTGCCCAGAGCGAATGAAACGTCGAGTGAACGGTCACATCTTCGAGAAGTCGAATATCCGCTTCCGTTTCACGATCGTAGAGACGCCCCGAAAACCCGTAGAGCGTCTCCAGAGATGCATTGAGAAGCGCCGTCGACTGCTCCGCACTCGCGCTCGAAATGGAGAGCCGAATGAGGTTCGTCCCGGGAATGACGGACGATTCGATCACCCGTGCCCACGATGTTTTTCGCTCATATTTCGACTCTTCTGTCCATGGATCCTCTATTTCCTCATGATCCGAGAGAAGTCGCTCGTAGAATCCGAGTGTCGCAGGGAAGAGCGCGATCGTGCGCGTCGCCGTTTCCGACGAAATCGCCGCCGATTTCGAAAGAACGAACAGATCCGCCTCCGCCCGATATCCGCGGAACGACTCATAGAACGCCAAAAAGATCGTCACGAAAAAAATGGCGAAAAAGAGAAGGAAATACCGAGGAATGCGATCAAGAAAAGAATTCATGGGAAGAAAAACAAAATTGTTTAACACGCTCTCCTGCACGCCGAGACCGCGAAAAATAATTTTTTTCTAGTTTGCTCCGATAGAGAGGAGCATGTGAAAAAAATTATTTTTTGCGGTCGAGGCAACTTCCAAAAAAGCAGAATGAAAACAGATTTTCATATATTATCGGAGTGTTTCATGTTTCAATGGGCGGACGGCGAGAGTTGCTTTTTCTCTTCGCGGAGAAACGAGTGATTCGTAAACGGAGAGCGTTTTTTTGGCGACAGCATCCCACGAGAATTCTTTCTCGATACGCGAGAGCGCCCGTTCGCCAAATCGCGCCGACTCTTCCGGCGCATTGAGGAGAAACGCCATTTTTCCGCTCAAATCCGAGACATTTTTGTTTTGAAACAAGACACCGGTGTCCCGGAGCACCTCGCGATTCACGCGAATATCGCTTGCAATAACGGGGAGTCCATGCGCCATCGCCTCAAGGAGCGCAATCGACATCCCCTCGGATTCCGACGGCTGGACGAAGAGCGCGGCGTGCGAGAACAGCTCTTCGAGTTCGCGTCCGTATCGCTCCCCGAGGAAAAGCACATTCTCCCTCCCCCGAGCCATCAGTCGGAGGTAATTTTCATAGTCTTTCGTATTGGCGTGCGCGCCGACGATGACGAGCTTCGTGTTATTCGGCAATTTATTCGTGTCTTCGAGCTCGAGGAACGCCTTCACGAGATAGTGCACGCCCTTGTGTCCGACGAGTCGCCCCACCGAGAGAACATAGCGTCCTTCACGGAGCCCGAACGAGGAAAGTGATTCGGGAATCGGTTTCACAGAAACGACATTGGCGCCGTTCGGAATGAAAATCGCCCGCCGCCCATACCGCTTGAAAACATATTCGAGAAGTTCCTTCGAAACCACAATGGTTTTCTTCGGCACCCGGCACGTCATCCATTCACCAACTCGGAGCGAAAGTCGCGCGAAAGATCCCCATTTCCGATGAAAATAGTCTCGACAATGGAGGGTTGATATCGTTTTCGCGTGTCGCAAAAGAAGCGCCGGGATAAACGAAAGAAGCGACGGTCCCACCGCCTGATAGTGGATAATATCGTAGCGACCGAAAAGCGCGTGCACGGTCGCAAAGAATGTATGCGTGATGGCATCCAAATGTTTGGTCGGAATGCTCGGCAGATGCACGATGTGCACCCCCTTCCACGCCCGAAGCGCCGGATCGGTATAATGCGGACGAGCGTACACGAACACATCGTGTCCCAATTCCGCCAATCGAACCGCGATTTGTTCGACGTATTTTTCGACACCGCCGGACTTCGCCGGTATACCCTTTTGCCCGATAAACGCGATACGCATACCAAAGAAAATTCAAAAGTCAAAATGCAAAAGTCAAATCTGCATATAGTTTGTTTTTGTTTTGGATTTTGAAGGAACATCCCTTTCAACGAGAAAACCAGACAACTAAACGACTAAACAACCAATTTAGAATCCTCGGACAATCGGGGAAATATTTCCCGCGCCCTGACCGTTGAAGCTGTTGTCAGCCTGAACGACGAGCCCATTCCAGAGCGATACCGGAATATTCGCGACTTTCGAAATTCGCGCAACACCGTAGTGCCCGTTTTCAAAGAATCGAGACTTCTTGACGACGATCGAACCCGCCGCGCCATATGACGAAACTTCGATTCCTTCTTTGCCATTTTTGCGAAAGGTGTTTTTGCTCGCGACGGTAATATCCGCGCCGTCGAGATTCGCCACCACACCCGATTCTTTGTTCTCGCTCACGGAATTGTCATCGACCCACGCACGCACGCCGGATTCGAGCACGATGCCGTTTCGCTTGTTATTTTTGATATCGGATTCGATAATGACAAGTTTCCGCTTCTTGGAATAGATTCCTGACCAGCCGTTTTCTTTGACTTCCGAATTCACAATGCTTACTTTTTCCTTGTCGGTGCGCTCGCCCTTTTCAATGAGAATTCCTTCCCGACGATTGTCGCGCACTTCCACCTCATTGATTTCCACTTTGGCGTTCTCGCGAACATAAATACCGACTCTTCCTTCTTTCACCGTAACGCCCCACACCTTGGTGTCATCTTTCATATTGATAACCGGATCATCATGTCGCTCGCTCGACTTGATGATGGTTTTTCCCTTCCCGGCGCCCGAAAGTTCCACGCCCTTCGGAATGGTGATGCGCTCATTATAGGTTCCCTTCGCGACGATGACTTCATCGCCTTTCTCCGCTTTATCAAGTCCCTGCCAAATCGTCTTATACGGATGCTTGGACGATCCATCCTGCGTGCCGGAAGCGTCTTCGTTCACATAGATCTTGTCGCCGCTCCGCGCAAAACCCAAAAACGGGAGCGCCACAATCGCCACGACCAACACCGAGATTCCCGCTTCAATAAGCCGAGATTTTCCGCTTTTCTGCATAAAGTTCTCACCCAAAAGGGTCTTATTGATTAACGGATCATACTAGCAA
>JAYRSG010000036.1:0-2554 GCA_041920175.1 Candidatus Moraniibacteriota bacterium
AATTGGATACTGAATTTTTCAAGGAAGTCTCGCAACTGGTCAATCATGAGTTTCAGGTTTTAAGGTAAGTGAGTATAACTCAGAAAATAGTCACCTGGTCGCGCAGATTTTAGACGAAGTATTTGGAAGTGAGAACTTTGTTGCTAATATAATTTTTCGAAAGAAAACGTTGCCTCTTGGAGCCGTAGCGCTTGAGACGATGCACGATCACATTCTGTTCTATGCAAAAAATAAGACACAACTTAAATTCCGTCATTTATATTCAGAAAATGATGTAAATCAAATATCGACTCATGGACCATACGCGCTTTTTCCAGATGGAAGTTGGAAAAAAATTGATTTATCTGATTTTCGTTCAAAAGTACATCCAAAAGGAACACAATATTACAGGCTAGTTTCTTTAATTGCACCATCATTTAGTCCAAATTCCGTGTATGATTTTGAATTTGAAGGAAAGGTCTATCCGCCTCCAAGTAGAGCTTGTTGGATTGTGAGCAAAGAGAAGTTAGAGAAGGTAGCAAAAATGAACAGACTGCAGGTTGAGGGTAATTCGGTTTCCTATCGCTTATTTTATGACGACTTCCCATATAAGAAAATAACAAATATGTGGGATGATATAGGGAGAACTTCCGATAAGATATATGTCGTGCAGACGGTCGAGGAGGCAATTAAGCGTTGTATTTTAATGACAAGTGATCCTGGCGATATCGTTCTTGATCCGACCTGTGGTTCTGGCACGACCGCATATGTTTCCGAGCAATGGGGCAGGCGCTGGATTACAATTGACACCTCACGTGTTTCCTTGGCGCTTGCACGGACGCGCCTCATGACCGCCAAGTTTCCCTACTACAAACTCAAAGATACGGAAACAAAAGATCTCCGCAATGGATTTGAATATAAGACCGTTCCGCATGTTACCCTCAAATCGCTTGCCAATGACGAACCAGCTGGCCAGGAAGTGCTCTATGATCAACCACTTGAACAGAAGGACATCGTCCGTGTAACGGGACCGTTTACGGTAGAATCGCTCTCGCCACATCGTATTTCCGATTCACAGGAAATGCTTTCTTCGGATCGGTTCGTCGAGACGGTCGTCGAGAACCTTCTCAAGGCAGGCGTGCAGACGGGCGACCGCGCGGCGCGGCTTGAATTTGTCAATCTCGATATCATCCCGTCCGGGCCGGAGATTCAGGCGGTGGGAGAATATCAGACGGCGGATGGATTGAAGAAAGTCGCGCTGGCCGTTGGCCCAGAGTTCGGAAGTATCGACGATGACTTCATTCGTGATGCCGCGAGTGTTGCCAAGAAGTTTGCCGATCTGCTCGTCGTAGCGGGAACCGCGTTCGAAGCGTCGGCATTCACTGAACCGTCGCAGACGAACGGGACGCGGATCATGAAAGTGAAGATCAATCCCGATCTTTCAATGGGCGAATTATTGAAGAAAACCGGATCCGGGAATCTTTTCCTTGCGTTCGGTGAGCCGGACGTCCGTGTAAAGGAGGAGAAGGATGGCATCGTGGTCGAGATCCTCGGTGTGGATGTGTATGACCCGGTGAAGAGTGAGATCCGCTCCTCCGGATCCGGCGATCCGGAACACGATATCGCCGCGTGGTTCATTGACACCAACTACAACGGCGACGCATTTTTTGTCCATCACGCCTACTTCCTGGGCGCAGACAAACCATACGAGAAGCTAAAGAAGGCACTTAAGGCGGATATAGACGAGAACATCTGGGAAGAACTCCATTCGACGACATCTCGACCGTTTGCCAAACCGAAAACCGGCAAGATTGCCGTGAAGGTTATCAATCACTACGGAGATGAAGTGATGAAAATAGTTGAAATTGCATAACAAACAGCTGTGCTTATGACGACCAACACACTCTTTCTTGATATTGAGACGATTCCTGCAGATGAGTCACACCGAGATGTGCTGAAGTATCTCTATGCAAGAAAATCTGAAAAGAAAAAAAAGAAAAACGGAACGGAGGGAAGTAACGCACCATTTTCTGACGCAGAAGACTTTGAGCAATTTCTCCTTGGAACTTCCTTTGATGGATCATTCGGTCGCATTCTCTGTATCGGGTACGCCATGAATGATGACCGGACAGCTGTGTTTGCTGGTGATGAACCGAAAATACTTGCTGAATTTTGGAATCTTGCGAGAATGGCAAATCTTTTTGTTGGGCATAATGTTATGGATTTCGATCTCCGGTTTATCTACCAGCGATCGATTGTTTGTGGCGTACGTCCGAGTGTAGAACTTAATTTTGCACGATACCGAAGTTTTCCGATCTACGACACTATGAAAGAGTGGGTAAAATGGTCGAATACGAATATCGGACTAGAACATATCGCGCTTTCGCTTGGTCTGCCAACCCCGAAGGATGGCATTGATGGTTCACAGGTTTTTGATTTCTACAAAGCCGGAAAGATCACAGAGATAGCCGAATATTGCAAGCGCGATGTCGAGACCACTCGTGCCGTTTATCGTCGCATGACATTTCGAAAAAAATAGAATTGAAAGGTGCCGAGTAGAAGAAAAGGGTCAAGT
>JAYRSG010000037.1:0-1586 GCA_041920175.1 Candidatus Moraniibacteriota bacterium
AATGGTCGCCTGTTTCGGAAGAATCGGGTGCGGGCACGCGTCTCTGGAATCGCGGCGCGTCCGCGACTCTCGGTGTTTCGAAGTCTTCGGGGAATTTCCGTGCAAGCGATCGATGATGGGTCGGGGAAGACGCTTCTCTCGGCGTATCTTCGCGAACTTCCGAAGGCGAAGCGGATCAATACGGTTTCCGGCGCGCGGGAAGTGGGCAAGCTTGTTGCAAAGAAATGTCTCGAGAAAGGAATCGCGAACGCTGTTTTCGATCGGAACGGCTATCGGTATCACGGTCGCGTGAGAGCGGTCGCCGAAGGAGCGAGAGAGGGAGGATTGATACTCTAAATTTTTAATTATTTTGTCCGCCAGCTGGCGGATGAAATTTGTAATTCTGGATGAAGAATCTATGTCCAAACAGAGCAGAAAACCGAAGCGGCGGGAGAAGCCGGAATATGATCAGAAACTCTTGAACCTCGCTCGCGTGACGCGCGTGGTGAAGGGTGGGCGCCGTTTTCGTTTTCGCGCGACGCTCGTGATCGGCAATCGAAAAGGGAAAGTCGGTGTCGGCGTGGCGAAAGGATCGGATGTGTCGGATGCCATCCAGAAATCGTTCAATGACGCGAAGCGGAATTTGGTTTCCGTGGCGCTTGCCGGTTCGACGATTCCGCACGATGTCCGCAAGAAGTTGGGGAGCGCCGTCGTTCTCTTGAAGCCCGGCATTCCCGGTCAGGGCATTATCGCCGGGGGCGCCGTGCGGGCGGTTGTGGATTTGGCGGGTATCAAAGACATCGTCTCCAAATCGCTCGGCGCTTCGAATCCGTTGAACGTCGCTCGCGCGACGGTTGCCGCACTCTCGGAGTTTCGAACGAGGAAAGTGAAAGAGGATGCAAAAGAAGAAAGTAAGAACGTCTCTCTTGATTCGGTTTTGCCTGTTGTGGAAGAAGAAGTTAGTAGTTAGTAGCAAGGAGTCAGGAGCTTGTTCGCTGGTGGTTGATTCTCGCGTCCCGTTTTTCGTTTCCTTTTTCCTTTTTTTACTCACTACTCGCTACTCGTTACTAACCGCTTATTGTCGATTATCTTGATCTCTATGCAAATTCATGAACTTTCTTCGGGGAAACGGACGCATCGCAAGCGCATTGGTCGCGGCGGAAAACGGGGTACCTATTCCGGACGCGGCAACAAGGGGCAGAAAGCGCGATCGGGGGCGCATGTGAATCCGCTTTTTGAGGGCGGTCGCTCGTCTCTGGTCGAGCGACTCAAGAAGGTGCGGGGTTTCAAGTCTCCCCATGCCAAAAAACCGTTCGTGAAACTTTCCGACATCGCCCGAGTGTTTGCGCCCGGAGAAACGGTGTCTCCGGAGACGCTTCTTTCGAAGAAACTCGCTCCGAAAGAAATTCTGAAAGGCGGCGTCAAAATAATCGGAATCGGGAACCTTCCGAAAGGACTTTTGTTTGACGGGACGCTTCTGTTTTCGGACGGTGTTCGGTCGATTATCAAAAAGTCCGAGGGCGTGATTCTTGCGGAGAAAAAATAAAACCTATGTACGCGACACTCGTTCGCATTTTTTCGGAAAGGGAGATACGAAACAAGATCCT
>JAYRSG010000038.1:0-3370 GCA_041920175.1 Candidatus Moraniibacteriota bacterium
GAAAATCCATGAAGTCGTCGCGTGAGAATTCTTTTGTTGGCGTAGCTCGGTGTACATCTTCCAGAAATTTTTCCGGAGTGATTGTCTCATAGTACCTTTTTAGAATTTCAAGGCACTTTTTTATATCTTTCATTGCGTCTACCTCTCTTTGTTGATGATTACTTCTTCTCCAAGAACTTCACGCTCTTTATTTCGATATTCTCTTTCGGGTGATCGTTTGCGTCCGTGTCGACTTTTTCGATTTTTCGGACGATGTCCATACCTCCCGTCACCTCGCCGAAATTGGTGTATTTTCCGTCCAAGAGCGGGGTAGACTTCGCGGTGACGATGAAGAACTGCGAGCCGTTGGTGTTGGGTCCCGAGTTCGCCATCGCGACGGATCCTTCGATGAGTTTCTTTGAGTTTATTTCATCATTAAACGTATAGCCGGGACCACCAGTTCCATCGTCGCTCCAATTGTCATCTTTGGAATTGGGGTCACCCGCCTGGATGATGAAGCCCTCGATCACACGGTGAAATCGAATGCCGTCGTAAAAGTCTTTCGCGGCGAGTTTGAAGAAGTTATCGACGGTTTTTGGCGCATCGTCATTGTAAAATTTCACCGTGATATCGCCCTTGGTGGTTTTGATGATCGCGCCGTCATATTTCTTGATGAAAGAGAGATCGTCGTCTTTATTGGGTCCTGATTCAGATTTTTTTTCTTCGAGTTTTTTCTCCTCGGTTGGTTTCGGTTCGGGAGGCGTTTCTTTCGTCGGAGCCTCTTGTTTTTCGGTTTGTTCTCCGGCGACTTCCGGCGGAGGTGTCGGAGCGGGTTTTGCGGGCGGCTTCTTGACGGTGGCGCTCGGTGCGGCGCTCGATCCTTCTTTGTTTATCGCGCGAGAGAGATAGCTGTAGTCGCCGGGCTTCCGGTTTTGCACCGTCTCGGAAGCCGGATCCTGCGAACATCCGGAGAGCGCGAGGGTGGAAAGGAGGAGAAAAGCGACAATGGAGAATTTTTTAATCATAGAAGTTCGAAACGTGCCTCTATTGTACGAGAAAATATTTTTTTGTTCAACACATCTCCGAACGATTTTTTTATTCCATCATAGACGGCGAGAATATTTCATGGTATATTTCTCTGCACTTTTCCGTATTGAAAACGCATGAATATTTCTCGAAACATTCTCTTTTCGGCGGCGCTTCGCTTCAGTGTGGCAGTGTCTTTTCTTTTGCTTGCCTTTCGCGTATTCGCGACGGGAATGGATGGGTATTTTTTCTTGCTGTGGAATCTGTTTCTTGCGGCGGTGCCGTATGCTCTTTCGCTTTTCTTCGAGAGTGCGGTCAGAAAAACGCCTGCAATTTTACCGCAAGCGATCGTGATTTTTTTCCTCTGGTTTTTCTTTTTTCCAAATGCGCCGTACATTGCGACGGACTTTATTCATCTCCCATGGGAGTACGTCGCGACGCTTCGTTTCGCATATGACTTTGTTTTGATTGGGATGTTTGCGTTTTCCGGACTTCTCTTCGGATTGGCATCTCTCTTTCGAGTGCATCGAGCGCTTCGGAAAGTGCTCGGAAAGTTTCGTGCCGATATGATGGTCGTCTTGGTTTTGTCTCTCTCCGGTATCGGCATGTATCTCGGGCGATTCTTGCGATGGAACAGCTGGGATATGTTTCTGAATCCCGCGGAAGTGCTTCGCGATACGTTCTCTCATTACGGCGATCCCGTATGGTTTGCGCGTGCCGTTTTTCTCTCGATGCTCTTCTCGGTGTTCACGGCGATATCGTATACGATATTCGCGGGACTGTACCGGTTTCTGGGGAAGAGAGCGGAGAATTCAGAATGAATCCGCTGGGTTGTGTAGAGACGCAAGATTTTGCGTCTCGTTTGTTGCGTATGATGGCAGAGGAGAGACACCAAACGGTAAAGAAGAGACGCAAAATCTTGCGTCTCTACAGGGGATAATCAAGGGATGATTTCCTATTCCTCCGTATCGTCCGCGAGGGTTTTCTTGACGCGGAGGGTGAGGGTTTCTTTCCCGAGAGTTTTGGTTTCCGATTCTATTTTTTTTCTTGTTTCCAAAGGGAGCGAGGCGAGCGTTTTCTTGACGAGGGTTTGGTTCACCGTGAGGACGCTCTCCCATTTGCCGAGCGGCTCGAGACGGTCGCGGAGTTTGCCGGCATCGTATTCGTATTTTTGTGTTCGCGTACGTTCGATGATGCCACCTTCGCCGAAGAGGCGTTCGACGTCTTCGGCGTCCATATATTGGAGAATGGTCTCTTGGAGTTTCATGAGGCGGAGTTTTTCGATTTCGATCGCGCGTTTTGCGGCGAGGTAGTCGTTTACTGCCCGCTCTTTTTCATCGGCGGTCGCCGGAATGCGGTCGCGAAACTTGTGTTTCCACATCGGGCATATTTTTTGGAAGCCGCACCAGTCGCAGAGGGGATTCACGCGCGGCTCGAAGTGTCCAGCCTCAATTTCGCCGATGGTCTCGAGGAAGAGTTCATCTACCTTTTGCAAGTCCTCGATCGTTCTCGTTGAAGAGAGTTTTACGCCGTGCTTCAGAAAATAGAGGCTCACGGTGAGAGTTTCCAAATGCTCGGCTTCTTTGGGGTAGCGAGTGAGAAAGGCTTTTGTATAGACGGAGAGCTGGAGGTTTTGGTCTACGTCCGCCTGGGAGGGGAGTTTGCGACCGGTTTTGTAGTCGATAATTTCGTAACCGGTTTCGGTTTTGTCGATGCGGTCGATGATGCCCTTTACGGTGTGGGTCGCGCCATTTGTATCGGCGATCTCTATCTGAAAGGGACTTTCGAGTGCGACGATGGTGAAATTTGCCGGATTGTTGTTTTCTATGTAGCGGCGAATCATGTCGACGCCGGCGGAAAACGCGGCGCGCTCTTCGGCGGGGTTGTCATAGACCGCATCGTTCCAGTTTTTGGAAAAATGATTGAGCGCGTCTTCGAGGGAAGGCGGAAGGAGCGAAGGCTCATGAATAAATTTCAGCGTCGAGTGGACGAGTGTGCCAAAAACCGCCTCTTTGGATTTGGGTTCCTTGAGACGATCGATTTCCTTGAACTTGTACTTGAGGGGGCATGTTTGATAGGTGCCGAGGGTGGAATAGGAGAGCCTCATATCAAATATAAAAAATCAAATAGTAAAAATATACCAAAAAAAGGAAAGTAAAAGAGGGAGTTGGTTCGCCAGTCGGCGGAGAAGTTCGTCCGTACGCGTACTGTAACAGGAAATCTTCTGCATAAGTTCACATACATCTTGCACTCCATACGCCCCTAAACCGTATGGAGTTTCTCTGCTCCCAGTTCTCTATCATTCGTGGTATCAAAGGATTCAGAAGAGTCTACGAAGACGCCCTAAGATACCAATATATGATTA
>JAYRSG010000039.1:0-3219 GCA_041920175.1 Candidatus Moraniibacteriota bacterium
CAGTCGCGCGGCGAGAAGCGGACGGTGGAAATGCCGGGCGGCGGGAAGCGCGAGGAAGAATTGCCGCGGCTTCCCTATATTGTCATCGTGATCGACGAAATGGCGGATCTCATGATGGCGCACGGGCGTGAGGTGGAAGGTGTGATCGTGCGCTTGGCGCAGATGGCGCGCGCGGTTGGCATTCACCTGGTTCTCGCGACCCAGCGGCCGAGCGTCGAGGTGATTACCGGACTCATCAAAGCGAATATCGTGAGCCGTATCGCCTTCCAGGTGGCAACGCAGATCGATTCGCGCACTATTCTCGATCAGGGCGGCGCGGAAAAACTCGTGGGGCAGGGCGATATGCTTTTCATTACCGCGGGATATCCGCAACCGCGACGCATTCAGGGACCCTTCGTGTCCGAAGACGAAGTGAATAATGTCGTCGAGTTTCTCCGCGAGCAGAAACGCGTTGCGCGATTCGAAGAATCGATCGGCGAAGACATTACGAGGGATCCCATCCGCGAACGGGAATACGCGCTCCCGACGCTTCCTCGTTCAAATGGCGATCTTGAGGCGGCGCCGGTCGGCGGGAACGACGAATTTTTTCATCCCGAAAAACTCTCTGACGGAATGGTTTTCTCGCTTGACGATAGCGAGGAAATGGACGGAGACACCGATCCGCGCTACGAAGAAGCGAAGCGAATCGTCCTCGAATTTCGCCAGGCATCCACTTCGTTTCTCCAGCGACGCATGGGACTCGGCTACTCTCGCGCCGCCAAACTTATCGACCTCCTCGAGCAAGAAGGCGTCATCGGTCCCAAGGACGGCTCTAAGGCGCGTGAAATTTTGACAGTTGCCTCCGCTGCTCCCTCTCCATCTGCTTCGACTTCGCCCCTTTCTTCATCGGATCCGACCGAGCGGGACGCAAACGAATCGGATGCAAACATGGAAGATGATCGGTGGAAACTGTGATTTTTCGCTTCGTTACTATTATTTCGTTTGTTTTGTCTCTCCGGCGGTGGTATCATGGGCGCATGCGTTTTGATATTCTCACGATTTTTCCGAAGATGTTCGATTCGTATCTCGGCGAGTCTATTTTGAAGCGCGCGCGGGAGGCGGGGCTCCTCTCGATCGCGATTCACGATATCCGGGACTTCGCGACGGACAAACACCGGAAAACCGACGACACGCCCTATGGCGGGGGCGCCGGCATGGTGATGAAAGTGGAACCAATCTTCAATGCTTTGGAGGCATTGAAGATTCACCATGCCTACCGGCAGGCAGGAAATGAAATCCGCCAATCGGCGGACAAAATGAAAAATGAAGAAGAATCAGAAACAAAGAATAATAAAGAATCAGATCGTATCATTTTGCTGTCGGCGAAAGGGAAGACGTTTAGCCAAGAAGATGCGCGGCGGCTCTCGGGGTATGAGCGGCTTGTCCTTATCTGCGGGCGTTACGAAGGGGTGGACGAGCGGGTTGCGGAACATCTTGCGGACGAGGAACTCTCGATCGGAGACTATGTGTTGACCGGCGGAGAACTCCCGGCGCTCGTCGTCCTCGACGCGGTCGCGCGCCTCATACCGGGCGTCCTCGGGAATGACAAGAGCGCTGACACCGAATCGCATCGAGAAGCGGGATACCTCGAGTATCCGCAGTATACCAAGCCGGAAGTTTTTCGCGACTGGAGCGTACCTCCGGAACTCTTGAGCGGTCATCACGAGGAAATTGAGAAGTGGCGACGGAAACATTCAACGCATCTCCCATGAAATCTCTCTCTTCCCCCTTTCATACCAAGAGCCTTCTCTTGGCGACACTGTCGCTCGTCGTCGTCGGGCTCGTCACGATCGCGAGCGCCGGCGTTTTCTACGGTGAGACGCGGTTTGGCGACGACTACTTTTTTTTGAAGCGTCAACTTTTGGGTGTCGGTATCGGGCTCGTTGCGTTTTTTACGTTTCAATACGTCGAGTATCGTTTGTGGAGGAAGGTGGCGCTTCCGCTGTTTTTTGTCACTCTTCTCGCGCTTACTGCTGTGCTTCTTCCCGGTATCGGAGAGCGAGTCTACGGCGCGAGCCGATGGCTCTCGATCGGATCCTTTTCATTTCAACCGTCGGAAATGGCGAAACTCTCCTTTATCCTCTATCTCGCGGCATGGTTTTCGCGACGAGAACGAAAAACGGTTGGTGATTTTTTTGAAGATCTTCTGCCGTTTTTGGTCGTTCTCGGTCTTCTCGGTTTTTTGATTTTAAAGCAACCGGATACGGGAACTTTTGGAATTATTTTTTTGGTGGCAGTCGCAATGTATTTTGTCGCGGGAGCGCGACTTTCCCATCTTTTCGGTCTTTTCTTTTCCGGACTCGCCGTACTCGCGATTCTTATCAAGATGGCGCCATACCGATTGGAGCGTTTCCTGGTTTTTTTGAATCCCGGCATCGATCCGAAGGGAGCGGGATATCAGATTAGCCAGTCGCTTCTTGCGATTGGAAGCGGCGGTCTTTTCGGTTTGGGATTGGGATACAGTCGTCAGAAGTTCAATTATCTCCCTGAGCCGGTGACTGATTCGATTTTTGCCATTTTTTCCGAAGAATGGGGTTTTATCGTCTCGACACTCCTCATTGGGCTGTTTCTTTTCATTGTATGGCAAGGACTTCGTATCGCGAAATACGCACCGGATGATTTCGGGCGCCTCGTTTCGGTGGGTATCGTCTCGTGGGTGGCGTTTCAAATGTTTGTCAATATCGCCGCCGTGACGGGGATTATTCCGCTTACCGGAATCCCGCTCCCTTTCGTGAGCTATGGCGGCACTTCAATCGTGTTTCTTATGGCGGCGATGGGTATCTTGATACGAATCGGGAAAGACTCTACACTGAAGGGATAAGGGGATAATGCATTCGCCGGCTGGCGGAGCAAAATGAAATATGCCGCAGATTCTTTTTCCTTAGGCACTGTCGCAAAATAACTTCCACAAAAATACAACTATCATCAAAGAATCATGGTATTTGTTTGCTTGTGAATAGAGGAAATTAATTTGCGACGATGCCTTAGCCAAACGCGTAAGTCCTAGATTCATTGAAAATGACTCACTCATATGGGTAAACGTTATTGTATCGTTCTGGCGGGCGGGGGGACGGCGGGGCATATTTTTCCGCTCGTTTCCGTCGCGAAGAAGCTTGGCGAACTCTTGGGATCGGAGACGGAATTTCTCTATTTCGGTCCTGCGGGTGAGCTCGAACAAAA
>JAYRSG010000040.1:0-1790 GCA_041920175.1 Candidatus Moraniibacteriota bacterium
GCGGCCGCCGTCTCGCGAAGCACGTCCGAAAGAAATTCCCCATTCATATCAAGGTGTCGCGCTCCGAAACCGTAGCCATCAAAACCGATATCAACAAGCTCCGCGGCACAGCGCCGGCGAAGCTCGATATCCATACCCCCCTGCACCACGGAAAACAAGAGCGGTCGCTTCTCCTTTGGAAATTCTCGGACATGTTCATCGAAACGCGCCCGACACCGAATCGCCCATCGAATCGTCCGCTCGACCGCCGCATTCAAGTCTTCAGGGAGCGCGTCATTCGGACGCGGATCATCGAGGCATACCATCATATCAACCCCGAGATCGAACTGAATATCGATCGCCCGTTCGGGAGTGAGGAGCTGTTTTGATCCGTCGAGGGGCGAACGAAATATCGCGCCTTCTTCCGAGATTTCCCCGCGATCGGGATGCCGGTGAATGAGGGAGTACACCTGATACCCACCGGAATCCGACAGTACGGGACCGTCCCAGCGCATCAAGGCGTGGATGCCGCCCATGCGGGCAATGAGTTCCGAGCCCGGAGAAAGCAGGAGATGGTAGGTATTCACGACAAGCGCTTCGATGCCGCTCGAAACGATCGCCGAAGACTCGATCCCGCGCACCGCCG
Source organism: Candidatus Moraniibacteriota bacterium (assembly GCA_041920175.1). Classification (GTDB taxonomy): domain Bacteria; phylum Patescibacteriota; class Minisyncoccia; order Moranbacterales; family UBA1568. The sequence continues at coordinate 626 of JAYRSG010000040.1, forward strand.
CCCGCGTCGCATCCGGCAGAAAAAACGGTGTTTCGACGCTCCCGTGGCGCGTCCGGATTCGCCCCCGCCGCCCCCGCCCTCGATTCAAGAGGATTTCAAAAAAATCATTCATATTCTCACCCTACCGATGAAGACCGAAAACGTCAATAAAAAAACAACTCCGCGTTGAAAAATCCAACGCGGAGCCATCTCGATATTGGCGCATAGGGTTCCGCCCGCAGCCGCTCACCCATCGAAAGACGAGGGAGCGCAACCTCCGGAGACCTAAGGAGGGATAGTCTCCGAATGGGAACTGCGGACGGAGTCGCGTGCGCCAAAGAACAGAGAGAGATGAGGAGTTAGGAGTTAGTACCTCGTCTTACGCACTCATTGAAAAACCTAGCCCGTCATACCCGCGAAGGCGGGTATCCAGGTTCCACCAGCTTTCAATAAACACACTACAGACTTTGCTCGTAAAGTTGTTGTATTCGGCAAGTGGTGACTGGATTCCCGTTTTCACGGGAATGACGATAAAAAGAGTCGGTGCGTAAGATGAGTCAGTACATAACATCCAAAACTAGCAGAAAAAAATATTTCCGTCAAGATACCGTTCCTTTTTTCGTCAAAAGATTCAGACAATCTTCCAACTTTACTCGGTCTTTTTCTCGGAAGCGGGAGCGGCTTCTTTGACGACACCCTCGACCTTGGTCACATCCGCCTCCACTTTAGTTTCGAGCGACGCCATTTCTTCGTCGCTTCTCGGTCGCTCGACGAGCGCCACCACCGTATCGGCGTCACTCACCACGAGGACACCCTCTGGAACGACAATATCGGCGACGCGAATCTGATCGTCAAAAGTCGCGAGCGTCGAAATATCGACCAAGAGTTCGTGCGGAATATTGCCCGGGAGACACGAAACGTTGATCTCATCGAGTGCCGTCACGAAAATACCGCCCGATTCCCGAACCGCCGGTGCCTCGCCAACGAAGACGAGCGGCACGCTCGTCTCCACCTTCTCGTCCATGCGGACCTGATAGAAATCCGCATGGAGAAACTTTCCGGTAAGCGGATCGATCTGTGTGTCATAGATGAGCGTATTGACCGGCTTCCCTCCGGGAAGCGCGAGCTCAACAACCGTATTCTCTCCCGCCGCCTTATAGGCACGGGAAAATTCCAGAAACGAAAC
>JAYRSG010000041.1:0-10971 GCA_041920175.1 Candidatus Moraniibacteriota bacterium
GAAGCGCTCCCGCGTGCCGATCGGCTCTTTCTTACGCTTGTCTCTGGAGATTTTCCGGGCGATGTCTTTTTCCCCGAATACGAATCACTCTTCCCGACAGTTGTCAGTCGAGAGGAAAGGGGATCGGATGGGCATCGATATTCGTTTGTGGTGCTGGAACGATAAAACGAATCCCTTTTTCTCCTTTCCGTGCTACAATAGAAGTACTTAATGTCTCTCTATGCGTGTCGGGATCAATGCGTCGTTTTTGCGGAGGCCTCATACGGGGATCGGGCAGGTGACGCTTCATTTCTTGCGGAGTATCGGGGAAAACACGCGCGCGGAATTCGTCCTCTATTCGGAGGAGCCGATTCCCGACGAGTTCGGAATTCCTCGGAGTTTCGCACGGAGGGCGTTTTTGCCGCCGTGGCGGCGGGATGATTTGATTCGGAAACTCTGGTGGGAACGATGGCTCCTTCCGGAAATGGCGAGGCAAGACGGGTGCGATGTGTTTATCAGCCTCTTCCAATCATCCACCGTGATGCCGAAGGAGATTCGTCACCTCATGGTGGTGCACGATATCATTCCGAAGCTCTTCCCGAAGTATGTAAACAATTGGCGAAAAAAGTTCGACTGGAAATCAATCGAGCGCGGCATCCGCCATGCCGACAAACTCTTTGCGGTATCGTCGCGAACAGAAAAAGATCTCATTCAGCGCCTTGGCATCGCGCCGTCGTCTATTTCCGTGAGTCGTATCGATGTCGACCCCATTTTCAAGCGGCGAGTGACCGACGAGCGGAGCGCGGAGGTGATGAAGAAGTACCATCTTTCGCCGGGCTATCTCTATCACGGCGGCGGGCTCGAAGCGCGGAAGAATGCCGAAGGGGTGCTTCGCGCCTATCGACAACTGCTCGATCGAGAAAAATCGGATCATATGAGCCCCCCGATTCCACCCCTTGTTATTTCGGGAAGACTCATGCCGCACCTCTCGCCGCTCGTGACGGATGTTGAGCGACTCGTCAAGGAACTTGATCTTACGCCCTTTGTGCGGCTTCTCGGGTTCGTCCCGCAGGAGGATTTGCCGGCACTCTATGTGAACGCGCGAGCGTTTCTTTTTCCTTCGTACTTCGAGGGTTTCGGACTCCCACCCCTTGAGGCGATGAGTGTGGGGACGCCGGTCATTGTGTCGAAAACATCCTCGCTTCCGGAAGTGTGCGGAGATGCCGCGCTCTACTGCCGCCCGGGCGATACGGATGATCTCGCGGGGGTGATCCGAAATGTTCTCGGCAATCGCGAACTCCGAGAAATGCTCTCGAAGCGGGGGAGGGAACGCGCCGCGATTTTTTCGTGGCGGCATTTTACCGATAAACTTCTTCGATCCGCAATCGGAGAGGGATCCGTATGATTCGCGCCATACCGCTCGCGCTCTTTTCGGGCGCCTTTTTTCTCAATCTCCTTCTTCTCTTTTTCGGAAATTCCGATTTATTTCCGCTCGGCGCGATTGATTTTTGGTTTTTTTTCGCGCTCTCGTTTCTGTTCGCGCTCTATCGACCCGGATGGGCGTTTCTCCTCTTTCTTTCCCTTCTCCCGTTTGAGATGGTAAACCTCGCGCCGGAGACGTTTCCGTTTTCCCTCCGACCCTACCAGCTCCTCGGCGGGACACTCGTGGGCGCTCTTCTCTTCCGATTTCTCTTTCGTCGATCGTCGTTTCCATTTGTCAAACCCAGATGGTTTGACGCGCTCCCTTTCCTCGTCGCACTTGGAGGATTTCTCGCGGTTTTCTCCGCGTTCGACCAGGGGAGTGCGGGAAAGCAGGCAATTGTCATCGCTTCTTTCGCTGCCTTGTATTTTCTCTCGCGGCAATTTCTGGGGAACGAACGCGACGTGCGGCGCGTTGTGCCATTTCTCGTCCTCCCCGCTTTTTCTTCCGCGCTCTTTGCCTTCTGGCAGAGCCTTCGATTTACGGCAGGCCTCTCTTCGTTTGAGACAATGCCCGGACGCCCCAACGCCTTTTTCGCCGAACCCGATTGGTTGGGGATGTACTTTATCTTCTCATTGAGTTTATTCTTGTCTTTTCTGTTTTTTGTTTTTGAGAAAAACGCTTCAAAAATTCCGGAAAAAATTCATTTGCCGTCCGGCGGAGCAAAATGCAAAATGCAAAATTTTGGAGCGTTGTTTTCGCATTCGTCTTTTCAATTTTTTATTTTTTATTTTTTATTTTTTATTTTTTCTCTCGGGCTTCTCCTCACGGTCGCGCGGAGCGCGTGGGTCGGTTTCGTTTTCTCTTCCCTGGCTTTTCTCGTGTTCCTTCTTGTCGGGAAACGTTCTTGGAATATTCGCGAGTGGCGGTGGGGACTTTTCGCTCGGGGAGGCTTTACGATTGTCTTTTCTTCCGCGCTCGCACTCTTTGTCGCGTGGGCATTTCAATTGACTACTTTCGACCTCGGGAATCGAGCAAAGAGTACGCTCTCCGGAATGCAAGAAATAACCGTCTCATGCGAGGCGCCGATTCCGCTCCCGGAAAAGATAGTGGATGTCTCGGAGCTTCTTTCGTATGGGTGCCGACATATTCGACTCGAGGAGATTGAAGCGGAGCGACGGTCTGGACGATTCGTTTCAGTCGTACTTCGTCCCGATCCAAGCATCGAAGCGCGCCGGGCGATCAAAGAAAAAACATTCGAGACGCTCAAGGAGCATTGGCTCTTCGGCATCGGTTGGGGGAGTATCGGGAGCGTTTTGGGGACGGACGAGCGTGGTGCATCTCTCAATGCAAGTAATGCCTTTCTCGAGTCGTGGCTCGGCGGAGGGCTCATGGGACTTCTCTCGTTTCTCTTTCTCTGGATGCTCGTTCCGATATTCGCCGTTCGAATATTTTTTTCGAAGGAGACGGAGGCGATTTTGTATGAAAGGCGCGCGATATCGGTTTTTTTCTTGATTTCATGGATCGGTTTCACCATTTTTAATTTTGTTAATTCCGGCATCCTCCTGGGGTTTGTCTGGGTTTTTCTTGGCGGTATCGGCATGCTGACGGGGAAGCGGAAATAGGATATAATGGAATCCCCAAACGGATTGTCCTATGCGTTTCTTCAAGAGTCGATCGAAATATCGCGGGATGGAGATTGACGATGCCGTTCTCACGATAACGGAAAAGGATGCAGCTCGTCTCGAAGTCCCGATCAATCGCTCCGGAGCGTCGTGGTTCCGAGTGTTGTTTGCGATTATTCTTTTTCTCTTGGGCGCGCGAGTTTTCTTTCTCAACGTCGTGGAGGGGGCGTATTATCGGGATGTCGCCGTGAGAAACAGCGCAAGGAGCGTTCTTCTTCCCGCGCCGCGCGGTCTCATTTTCGATCGTTACGGGAAGCAGTTGGTGCGGAACGTTCCGAATATGGAACTTATCGTTCTTCCGAACGAGCTTCCCACTTCAGCTGATGAACGCCGAGCTCTCTTTGAAAAACTTCGCGCATTCATTTCTTTCGATCTCACTGTTTCCGATTGGGAATCCATTTTTCCTGCTTCTTCGGTTCCGTCGCTTCCCGGCATCTTGAAACAATCGCTCACGCAGGATGAATCCCTCATCTTTTTGAGTCGTTCCGCGGAATTTCCCGGGATTTCTCTCGGGAAAACGGCTGTTCGCGAATATGAAGACAGTCTTATTTTTTCACATATCTTGGGATATGAAGGGAAAATAAAGAAAGAGGAGCTCGAGAAGAATCCCGGGTATCTTCCGATTGATTCGATTGGAAAACAGGGTATCGAGAAATGGTACGAGTCGTCGCTTCGGGGAAAACACGGCGCGGATCGAGTCGAAGTGGACTCGAGAGGTATTGTTAAAAAGGAGCTCGGGGTTTTCGATCCGAAACCCGGGAACGATCTCATTTTGAATATTGACGCCGATCTTCAAAAAAAAATTTTTGACATTTTTCGGGCGGCACTGGAGAAAGAAGACCTCGAAAAGGGAGCGGCGATTGCTCTTGATCCGCGCGATGGAAGCGTTCTCGCTCTCGTGAGCCTTCCTTCTTTCGACAATAATCTTTTTGCGAAGGGCATTGATTCGGAGAGTTATTCGGCTCTTATTGAAAACCCCGCGCTTCCGCTTTTCAATCGCGCGATTGCGGGCGAATATCCTCCAGGATCTACCGTGAAGCCGTTTTTGGCGGGAGCGGCGCTTACGGAAGGCATTGTTACTCCAAATACAAGAATTGAAAGTCGCGGTGGAATAACGGTTGATGGTTTTTCTTTTGGCGATTGGAAGGCGCATGGGTTTACCGACATCCGCCAGGCAATTGCGGTTTCGAGCGACGTCTATTTTTATAGCATCGGCGGCGGATATGGGAATATTCGCGGACTCGGTATGGAAAAGATGAATCGGTACGAACAACGATTCGGTTTCGGATCGGAAACGGGCATTGACATTCCGGGAGAGAAGGATGGATTTCTTCCGACGCCGGAATGGAAAAAGGAAAAGAAAGGCGAGCGATGGTACTTGGGAGATACCTATCATGCCTCGATCGGACAGGGATTTGTCTTGGCGACACCTCTCCAAATAGCGAATGCGACGGCGACAATCGGAAATGGCGGCACGCTTTGGAGGCCTCGAGTGGTTGGGCAAATTCATCTTTCCGACGGAACAACGAAAACGTTTCCGCCCGAAGCGATTCGAGAGCGAGTTCTCGATCCGTTGACGATCCAAACGATTCGCGAAGGAATGCGGCTGACGGTCACGGAAGGAACAGCGCAAGCTCTGAAGGATCTCCCGATTGCCGTCGCCGGAAAAACCGGGACGGCGCAATTCGGAAATGATAAAAAAACGCATGGGTGGTTTGAATCATTCGCCCCCTTCGAAAATCCGACAATCGCGCTTGTGGTATTGGTGGAGGGACAAAAAGAAGAAGCCTATATCGCCGTTCCGGTTACCAATGAGGTCTTCAAGTGGTACTTTACCGAAGGACGCGGAAAAGGCGGCCAATAACCATGTCCCGACCAAGCTATTGACGAAGTGGTGTTTTTCGAGTATTTTGAACGTAGAAGAAAGAGCCCAGGGGGCTCTTTAAAAAACTCGAAAATATGCGGAAAATAGCCGAATATCTCCTCCTTGCGAAGAGGGAGGCACTCAAAATCAATTGGCCGTCTCGAAAACAGGTGATACGCTCTACGCTGATCGTGCTCGCCACGTCGGCTTTCGTTGCGGTGCTTCTCGGGAGTCTCGACTATACTTTTGGTATTGTTTTTCGAAAGCTCATTTTGGGAATATAATTTTTCGCTTCTTATGGCAAAGCAAACGCAGCATCACGGACGGGCCTGGTATGTGCTCCATACCTATTCCGGGTATGAAGACAATGTGTCTCGAAATCTGAAACAGCGCATCGAATCGATGGGAATGCAGGATTTCATTTTCGATGTGATGGTTCCCAAGGAGAAAAAGATCAACATGAAGAACGGGAAACGCGTCGTTGTGGAGGAGCGCATTTATCCGGGCTACATTTTGGTGGATATGATCGTCACGGATGCCTCGTGGTATGTTGTCCGAAATACGCCAAACGTCACCGGATTTATCGGCCTCGGGACGACGCCAACGCCAGTCGATCCCAAAGAAATCGAAATGCTCAAGAAACGAATGGGCGTTGAGGAACCGAAATTCAAGATTGACGTTCGGAAGGGAGACCCGGTCAAGATTGTCGACGGACCCTTCAAGAATTTCGACGGAAAAGTGGAAGAAACCGACGAGGCAAAGGGCAAGGTGAAGGTTTTGGTTTCGCTCTTCGGTCGCGAAACGCCGGTCGAACTGGACTTTTTGCAGATTAAGAAAGTGTAAGAATAACCGCCAACACCTAACTTACAACTGACAACAAACAACTGACAACTCACAACATAAAGACAATCAACATAATAACGAAGGGATCGTTGTTTGTCGGGAGTTGGAGGTTGGAGGTTATGAAATTATGGCCAAGATCAAAACAATTCTCAAGCTCCAAATTCCCGGAGGGAAAGCGAATCCGGCGCCGCCGGTAGGGCCCGCCTTGGGTCAGCACGGTCTCAATATTCAAGACTTCTGCGTAAAGTTTAATGAGGCGACCAAGGACAAAATGGGCGATATTATTCCAGCAGAAATCACCGTATTCGAAGATCGAACCTTTTCTTTCGTTTTGAAAACGCCGCCCGCCGCCGAGCTTCTCAAAAAGGCGGCGAAAGTCGAGAAGGGAGCGGGGAATCCCCTGAAAGACAAAGTCGGCTCGATAACGCGCGAACAACTCCGTGAAATCGCCACGGCAAAAATGACGGATTTGAATGCCAATGATGTCGATGCCGCAATGAATATTGTCGCCGGCACCGCTCGAAGTATGGGGATCAAGATAGTCTAACTTTTTTCTTTATGGGAGCTCCGCTTTATTCGGAGCGATTGCACCACGAAACGACTATGGCACTGTCGCAAAATAACTTCCACAAAAATACAACTATCATCAAAGAACCATCGTATTTGTTTGTTTGTGAATAGAGGAAATTAATTTGCGACGATGCCTATGAAACACGGGAAAAAATATCGGGGACTCGCCGATCGAGTCGAGAAGGGCAAGGTATATGAAGTGAGCGAAGCGCTCGCGATGCTGTGTGAGCAGCCGATCGCGAAATTCGACGAATCGGTGGAGATTCACCTTCACCTTGGTATCGATCGGAAGAAAACGGATCAGCTCGTACGCGGAACGATCATTTTTCCGAACAGTCTCGGGAAGACCAAAAGAATTGCCGTTATTACCGCTTCCAAGGCGATGGAAGCGAAGGAGGCGGGAGCCGATATTGTCGGCGGGGAAGAGATGATCGCCGAAATCAAAGAGGGGAAACTCGTTCCCGGGACAAATTTTGACATTCTCATCGCGACACCCGAAATGATGCCGAAATTGGCAACTGTTGCCAAAATTTTGGGACCCAAGGGTCTTATGCCCAATCCCAAAAATGAAACGGTGACAACCAAGATAAAGGATGCCGTACTCGCGCTCAAGAAGGGGAGTAAGGCAAGCTTCAAAACCGACGATTCCGGAAATATTCATCAGTCGGTCGGCAAAGTTTCGCTCGCTCCCCTGAAACTTTCCGAAAATGTTGTTGCTTTCGTCGAAACCGTCCATCGTTTGAAACCCGACGGTCTCAAAGGGAAACTCATCGTCTCTGCCACCCTCACCACCACCATGGGCCCCGGCATCCGCGTACGGGTGTAGCGGGAAGAGATCTTGTCATTTTTCAAAAACCGATTTCAGAAAAACATGAAATCGGTTTTTTGTTTGAGGACTTTCTATGGTACAATGAGGTCTGCGACGATGATGTCGATGGTTTTGTCGTGAAAGGATCGTATGTATCACATTCGGCTCGAACAATTCGAGGGACCGCTCCCACTCCTTCTCTCGCTCATTGAAAAGGAAAAGCTCGACATCACGCGTCTCGCGCTCGCTCGGGTGGCGGAGCAATACCTCGAGTATATCGCCGGAGAGAGGGAAGTGCCGCTCCCGCACCTCTCGCAATTTCTCGGAATAGCATCTCGACTCATACTCCTCAAATCGTCGGCGCTCCTCCCGACACTTACTCTCGCCGAAGACGAAGAAGAATCCATCCAGGATCTCGAGTGGCGACTTCGCGAATATCGAAAATTTCGAGAGGCATCTCTCGTACTGGAGAGACTTTTCCTTCTCGATACGCGGAGCTTTCATCGGGAATCGTTTGCGAATGTTTCGGAAATATTTTCTCCACCCGCATCTCTCGAGGTTTCGAGTATTCGGGAGGCATTCGAGCGTGCGCTCGGGAACATTTCGACTCCAAACCTCTTTGAGGAACAAGTGGTTGAAGAAACCGTGACGATCGAGGAAAAAATGGCATTTCTTGAGCACCGACTGACCCTGTCTCGGGAAGTCGCTTTTTCCGAAGCGGTTTCTAAATTGACAGATCGAATTGAAATCGTCGTCTCCTTTTTGGCACTCCTCGAACTCGTTCGTCGAAAAACGTTTACGGTTGAACAACACGATCCTTTCGGAGAAATACGTTTTCGTCGCGCGGAAATGCTTGTGTGAACTTCTTTCAATGGACATCAAATAAAATCGTTCTCTATTATTGCATGCCGAGACTGCAAAAGTATTTTTTCTCTAGTTTGCTCCGATAGAGAGATTTGAGTGAGCCCCGATTTTTTCGGGGTGCGGTCGAGGCAGCTCTCAAGAGGGCAGAGATTGATTTGATTCGGTACTCTATGGATACCAAGAAAATCGCATCGATTATCGAGTCGCTTCTTTTCGTTTCGGGAGACCCGATAGCGATCGCCCGTCTTTCCGATATTTTGGAAATTTCGGAAGCGGAGGTCGGGAAAGCGGTTGACGTACTTGAGGCGTCCTATCGAGAAGAGAACCGAGGACTCACCCTCATCGGAAAGGACGGGAGTCTCCTCCTTGCGACTCGCCCCGATCACGCGCCGTTCGTCGAGCGCTTCGTGAAGAGCGAGCGCGAAGGGACGCTCTCCAAGCCGGCACTCGAAACTCTTTCGATTATTTGTTATCGCGGACCGATTGGTCGAGCCGATATCGAAGCGATCCGAGGTGTCAATTCCTCCGTGATTCTCCGAAACCTCCTTCTCCGCGGTCTCATCGATCGGCGCGGCAACCCGGACGACGCGCGCGGCTACCTGTATTCAACTTCGTTTGCTCTCTTGGAGGCGCTCGGAATTTCTTCCGCCTCGGAACTTCCGGAATACGAAGCGCTCTCAAAAGATGGTCGTCTTTCGGATATTTTTGAGGAAAAAGAATTCATCGAACCACTATCCACCGTGTGATTTTATGAATCGAATGCATCGCATTTTCGCTTTTTCGGCTATTTTTTCCGGGGTCGTCGGACTTGTCGGGGTTTCATATATCGGTTTTTCATTTGCAAGAGAGCGTGGTTTTTTCGAAACTCCTTTTGGACGTGTTTCCCCATTGGAAACTCCGTCACTTCCGAAGGTAATGGGCGTTTCGGGTGATTCGAACGAGAAAGATATTCCGGTGCTTTTTGAATCGCGCGGACACGCGACGGAATATCGGCCAATTCGGAAGGAGGGCGTCTATGATCTCGCGCTTCCGTCGGCGCACGCGAGCGTCGTGATGGACGCGGAGTCGGGAATCGTACTCCAAGAAAAAAATGCCCACGAGTCGCGACAAATTGCTTCGCTCACCAAGCTTATGACGGCCATGTTGGTCATCGAACGAGTGAGAAACTTGGATGAACCGGTCATTATCGATTCCGAAATAACGAGTGCGACGGAGGGGACGAGAATCGGATGTCCTCGATCGGGGGTGTGTACCGGCATTCGTCTTCGCGAAGGGGAGACGATCTCGGTGCGAAACCTCCTCAAGGCGGCGCTCATGAATAGCGCGAACGATGCTGCGCTCGCCCTAGCAAAACATTCCGCGGGTTCAACGGATACGTTTGTGGAAATCATGAATGCCCGCGCTCGTTCGCTCGGACTTCAAAACACGCGTTTCTGCACACCGTCGGGACTGGAACCGGAGGGACGCGAATCGGAGTGCTACTCCACCGCTTTCGATGTGGCGCGAATCGTTTCCCAGGCACTCAAATACGATATCCTCTGGGAACTCGCACGCACACCGAGTACGGTTATTACTTCAACCGACGGAAAGTACTCGCATGAGATATTCAATACCGATCAACTCCTCGGAACATCGCCCGAACTCGTTGGAGCGAAGACGGGCTTCACGCCGCTCGCGGGTTATTCGCTTCTCGCCGTTTCCTATGACCCGGAACGCAAACATCGCGTGGTTTCGGTCGTCCTCAATGATCCGGAACGATGGTCGAGTATCAAAAAAATGTTCTCCTGGGCATTCCAATCGCACTACTGGCGATAAATTAATTAATGACAAATTACGAATACGTACCAATAAAATAAAATTATACGGGGTTATTTCTTTCGTATATTCGTATTGATTCGTAATTCGTAAATTTTTTATGCAGGTTTCTTCCATACAAACGATTCCCGAAGTGATAAATGTTCTCAAGGTTCTGACAACCGGGCTCCTTTCGTTTTGTCTCGCTTTCTATCTCACGCCGATTTGGACGCATATTCTCTATCGATACAAAATCGGCATTCGCATCAAAGAGTGCGGGGTTTCGGGAGACAAACTCACGGTGGTGAGTTCGCTCCACGCGGGAAAGGCGGGGACACCCACGATGGGTGGAGTGATCGTATGGTTTTCGGTCGGCGTTCTCGTGCTCTATTCCCATTTTGTTTTTCCGGCGATCGCGGAATTTTTCGGGACCAACTTCATCGCGCGGCTCGATTTTTTCAGTCGCTCGCAAGTCTGGCTTCCGCTTTTCGCGCTCGCGACCGGTGGCATATTGGGGCTCCTAGACGACTGGATGAGTGTGCGCGGATGCGGGACGAACAAGGGTGGCGGCATGCGTTTTCTCATCCGATTTTGGTGGCTCTTCGCGATTGCCGGAGCGGGCGCGTGGTGGTTCTACGAGAAGCTCGGCTGGGATCAAATTCATATTCCGGCGATGGGGGATTTTTCGATCGGATGGTGGTACATTCCGGTTTTTATATTCGTTATTCTTTTCGCGGCGATTTCTTCCAATGAAACGGACGGTCTCGATGGATTGAACGGCGGCGTGCTTCTCCTCGCATTCGGTTCATTCGCACTCATCGCGTTTTTTCAAAACAAAATGGACTTGGCCGCCTTTTGCGCGGCGGTCAGCGGGGCGCTCCTCGCGTTTCTCTGGTTCAATATTTATCCGGCACGATTCATCATGGGCGACACCGGCGCGGTTTCGCTTGGGCTTACCTTGGGCGTTGTCGCCATGCTCACCAATTCCGCGCTCGCGCTCTTCGTCATTGTCTTTCTCTACGTACTCGAATCGGGGAGTGTCGCGATTCAGCTCTTCAGCAAGAAATTTTTCAAACGAAAAGTGTTTCTCGCCGCTCCCATTCACCATCACTTTGAAGCGCTCGGCTGGCCCGAACCCAAGGTC
>JAYRSG010000042.1:0-3138 GCA_041920175.1 Candidatus Moraniibacteriota bacterium
GCGACGTGGCCAGCCACCGTGTTGAGTCGCGAGCGACGTGGCCAGCCACTCCATTGTGGTTCGCCTCGTTACTCTGAAAATTCTTGTATGTACTACTTTTACGTCCTCCAAAGTCAGAAGAACAAAGAATGGTTCTATAAGGGATCGACGCCTGACCTGAAAGCGAGAATCGAAAAACACAATTCCGAACAGGTAATCGCCACAAAACCGTATAGGCCGCTCATGCTTGTTTACTATGAAGCCTATCTTACGAAAGAGACCGCAATAGCGCGAGAAATGTCCGTCAAAAATGGCGGCTCCCCGTGGAAGCCGCTTATGAAGCGAGTCCACGAAAGTCTTGAGCTTATAAAAAAAGCGAGAAAAGGTACCTGACCCCTTTCTCGCTCTTGAATTTGACAGATCAAAAACTTTCTGTTTGAGTGAGTATGTCCCCAATTTCGGGTTCTTTCAAGAGGGAAAAATGATGGTCAGCTTCACCAAAAAACACCTCTTCGACGTAGCTGAAAAAGTCGAAGATACAGGAATCGACATCCCCTGCATTCCTCGCGATGTTCTGGTTCCAGAGCTTATAGCTCTCGCAAGAGGAGAAAGAAAAAATCTAGGCGATCGAATTGAGTTCTTCGAAGGAGATTTCGTAATATCGGTAACCAGGAACGAAGAATGTCATGTTTCGGAATACTTCGGAACATTTACTGGATCTTTGAAAACCTCGACCAAACTCAAAGAGTTCCAACCAAAATCAAGAGAGGAACTCGAACAACATCTCGATTCATTATCGGCGGAGAAGTTCGTTTTTGCCGACCCGAATCCAAAAACAGAATTCTCTGGTTCCACCAGTTAGCAATTAGCAATTTGACAGCCAAGCGGCGCCAAAACGGTAACACCCGTCAAGCGCCGCTTTTTTTACTTCCCAGAGGACTTTCTCACTTTGATGCAGTTCGAGGAAAAACCGAGCAACGGAGGGAGGTGTATGCGGAATACTCCGAACGAGTAGCACAGGTTTTGACGAAGACCAGCCTACCGGCAGGCAGGAATGCGCAAAGTGAGGAAGTCCTATCCCAGAAAATTCGCGACAACTTTCTCCATCGATTCCGCAGTCTCGCACTCCATCAATTGCGCGCGGAGATCGGAAGCGCGAGAGAAGCCATTCACATACGCCTTCACGTGTTTCTTGAGGAGATCGAATGGTTTCTTTTTTCCCCATATTTCCGCATAGAGACGCGCGTGCTCGATGAGCGCCACGAGTTTCTCTTCGACGGTCGGTATTTTTCCCGCCAAGGCGAGATCAAAAAGCCACGGATTGCCGAATATCGCGCGCCCGAGCATCACGCCATCCGCGCCCGACAGGCGCGCCTTCTCCCTTGCGTCTTCAAGATCCCGCGCGTCGCCATTCCCGACAATGATCGTCCCGGTCCCCCGCGCCATCTTCGCGACACGCGCGACATCCTCCCAGCGCGCGGGCGCCTCGGAGAGCTCTCGCGCGGTCCGCGCGTGAATCGTAAGCGCGTCGAGCTTTGTATCGAGGAGTATCGGAATCCACGTGTCGATTTCATCGGTAGAGTACCCCGTCCGCGTCTTGACGGAGACCGGTATGCTCCCGACCTGCCCGTCTGAATTCCCGCTCTCGGCGAGATTTCGTCGGGTACCTTCTTTCGTTGCGAGGATTATGTCTCGCGCGAGTGCCGGCGTCCGGATGAGCGCCGCCCCCGCTCCTTGGGCGACAACGGCCTTATCCGGGCACCCCATATTGATATCGATCCCGTCAAATCCGAGCGAGACAATGAGGCGCGCGGTTTCGAAAAAATGTTTCGGCGTCGCGCCGAAAACCTGCGCCACGATCGGCCGTTCGATGTCGGAAAAGGCAAGGTCGCGAAGAAGTATTTCCCGCCCACGACTACAGAGTCCGTCGCACGAAACGAATTCCGTCCAGAACACATCCGGTTTTGCGCGCCGCGCGATAATTTGTCGGAACGCCGTATCCGTCACCCCCGCCATGGGAGCGAGCGCAAAAAACGGCTTCGGAAGTGTCCGCCAAAAACTTTGTTCCATAGGTATCATACATCTTCCAAACGCATCGCGCGCTCGAAGACGCGCTTCGCGATATCGACCGTGAAGAGATACGCGAGGGTGATACCGATGACGGTCAAGAATATGGGAAGCGGGAGCGGTTCGAAACCGAAAACACTTCCCACAGGCAAGAGCGCGATCCCCCACCCGATCGCGAGGAGAAGAAGCGTGTTCGCCAAGAGAAAGAGACTTGGGATACTCCTCCAGAATGGGATGTGCCGCGTCCGAACGATGAAGATAACGAGGATTTGCGTCGCGAGCGATTCCAAAAACCACCCCGTCTGAAACGCGCTCTCGCCCAAATCGAAAATGAAGAAGAGGGCGCCGAAGGTGAGAAAATCAAAGACCGAACTGATCGTGCCGAAAACGAGCATGAAGCGACGAATGCCCCGCAAACTCCACCGCGACGGACGACGAATGGCGGAGGGGTCGACACGATCCGTCGGAAGTCCCACCTGCGCCGCATCATAGAGAAAGTTGTTGAGGAGAATTTGCTGGGGACTCATCGGGAGAAACGGGAGGATCGCCGAGGCGCCCATCATCGAAAACATATTCCCGAAATTGGACGAGAGCCACATGCGAATATACTTGAGCGTATTCTGAAACGTCTTCCGCCCTTCTTCGATGCCGTCTTTCAGGACCGAGAAATTTTTCTCGAGCAAAATGATGTTCGCCGCGTCCTTGGCGACCGGCACCGCGTTCTCAACCGAGATGCCGATATCGGCCCCGCGAAGCGCCGTCACGTCGTTGATGCCGTCGCCCATATATCCAACAACCGTTTCAGGAAGCGTTCGAAGCGCCGCGATAATCCGCTCCTTCTCGGCGGGCGTCACGCGGGCGAAAATCGTCGTTTTCAAAGCGAGTGCCGCCGTTTCCGATTCGGAGAGTCCATCGATATCGCGACCCAAGGCGACGCCCTCGACCGGAATGCCGATATCTTCGCAAATTTTCCGCGTCAAAATATCGCTGTCCCCGGTCAAAATTTTGACCGAAACGCCAAGATCGGCAAGTTCTTTGATGGTGCGCGCCGCGTCTTTTTTGGGCGGATCGAGGAAGGCGGCGAATCCGACC
>JAYRSG010000043.1:0-1927 GCA_041920175.1 Candidatus Moraniibacteriota bacterium
AAAAGCATGGAGCTTTTTCCTCCTCGGCACTACACACTTTTTGGGGATTTTGGTGTGTGGGAATCGGTTACAAATTCTCCCTTTGAATAAAATCGCATTCGGAATTCCGAAAGCGGTTTTTGAGAGGGAAAGATCTTTCAATCAAAATTTAGAATAACCCAAACCGACCAGTTGCTTCGACTGGTCTTTTTATGTTCTTGGTTTGTGAAATGAGTGAAGGAAGGAAAGAAACAGTCTTTACGGTTTTGTTGTCGGGAGTCCTTTCGTTTTCAACTCATCGAAGCCGGCGGAGAGGGTGAGGGTATCGAAAAAACCGAGATCGAAAAGGAGGACGCCTCCGGCGAAGCTTTCTCGATCGTCTTCTCCGTAGACGAGGAGGGGTGCGGTTCCGGGAATTTCCCAGCGTTTTTCCTCGATTTCGGAAAAAGGAATGTTGATGGCGCGAGCGATATGATCTTCGGCGAATCGATTCGGGGAGCGCACATCGAGAATGAACCATTGACCCCCTTGATTGATTTTTTGTTTTGCTGTTTCCGGAGAAACGAATGTCACCTTGGTAACGTCAACCGGCGACGAGGGATCCGCGCGCTTGGTGATGAGTCCCGTCTTTTCTTTCCAGGTTTCGTATGTGCCGTTGAGTATTTTGATGCGTTCGCGCGGAACTCCGCGTGAGAGGAGGAGTGCTGCCAAACGCCCGGCGGAAGCGGAATCCGGCGCGACAATCATCCAGTCCCGCGTTTTTTCGGCATCAGTCGGGTGAAATGACTCGTTTGCTTCTTCGTACGGAAGGCTTTTTGAACCGATAACATGCTCATCCGACCAGAGCGAAGAGGGGCGGGTTTCGATGACTGTTGTTTTCTCACTCTTTTTTTTCTCAAGAACGATATCGCGAAGTTCTTCGATGGAAATTTTTTGAAAATTTTCACCCGTTTCTTCGGAAGCGACATTTCCTCGGGTTGATTTTTCGGTGTCTTCCTCATTTGAACGAAAAAAAGACCACACCCCGATACCGAGGACGAGGAAAAGACCACAAGCGATAATGATCGAATCTTTCATGTTGAGGACGTCCGCATGTCTATTCGAGTACGGCGCCGATAAAATCCGGGTATCCGCGTACGAAATCGGCGACGGGTACGGATTCTTTGCCTTCAAGTTGGATCTCATCGAGAAGGATGATGCCGCGAGCGGTTTCAATGCCGATTCGATCGCCGATTTCAAAAACTTGCCCGAGCTCATGTCGTGTCTCCGGACTCTGTTTTTGGAGTGAGATTCGATGAAATTTGATACGGAGAAGTGAAGCATTTCTTTTCCAGAAGCAAAAAACGCCCGGCCACGGAGTGAGCGCTCGATAGCGGTTATAAATCGCCTCCGCTTCATCGTTCCAAAATATTTTTCCGTCTTCGCGCTCGATGAGTTGGCAGAGGGTTGTTTTCGCTTCGTCTTGAGGGACGGGTTCCCTTTTCTTTTCGAGCCATTCCGGAAGCGTCGAGAGGAGGAGTTCGGATCCCGTATTTGCGAGTTTTGGAAGGAGAGTCTCCATGGTGTCGTCGGGAGCTATCGGAAGACTCGTTTGAGCCAAAATCGGTCCCGTGTCCATACCCTGATCCATGAGCATAATCGTGATGCCGGTTTCTCTGTCGCCGGCGAGAATGGCGTTTTGAACGGGGGAGGCGCCTCGCCAGCGCGGAAGGAGAGAAGCGTGAACATTAATGCAGCCGAATTCCGGCACATCGAGTATTTTTTTGGGAAGGATTTTCCCGTAGGCGGCAACGACGGCGATATCGGGTCGATATTTTTCGAAAGCGCCAATCGCTTCATCGTCAAGACGGCTCGGCTGTTCGATGGGAATTCCTTGCGTTTCGGCAAGAATTTTGACCGGACTTTTTTCCATTTTTTGGTCTCGACCGGACGGTTTGTCGGGTTGAGT
>JAYRSG010000044.1:0-1944 GCA_041920175.1 Candidatus Moraniibacteriota bacterium
CTCCCGATTTATCAGGGAGAGCATTTGAAAAGAAAGTGATTCGGAATGGCAGTCTCTCGATTCGCGTCGAGGATGCCGAGTGGTCGGCGGATCAAATTGATCGTATCGCGACGGATCTCGGCGGGTTTACTTCATCTCGGATGATGAATGGGCGAGAGGTGTATCCGATGCCGATGATGAGAGGTGGCGTGGAGTATGATACTCCTTCAGAGAAAATGAACGCGGCCGGTGGAAATACGATACAGAGTGGGACGGTAACAGTGAAGGTGCCTTCATCGAAATTTTCCGAGGCAATGTCCGAGATCAAAGCGATTGCGACCGTCGTGATTAATGAATCATCGTCCGCGAGCGACGTGACAGCGCAATTTGCCGATCTCGAAGCGCAAATCAGGAACAAGCGTGTCGAAGAAGAAGCATTTACCAAAATATTGAATTCAAATCCCGGCAAGGTCTCGGATATTCTCGAGGTAACGCGCGAGCTTGCTCGCGTCCGCGGTGAAATCGAACAGCTCGAGACGCAGAAAAAGTATATGGAGTCGCAAACCGACATGGCGGAAATCTCTGTATATCTCACTGAAGATGCCAAAGTGGGCGCCGCGACCGATACCTGGCGACCGTGGCAGACCGTGAAGGACGCGATGAATCAACTCCTCGCGAAGCTTCAGGGATTTGTGGACGGC
Organism: Candidatus Moraniibacteriota bacterium; assembly: GCA_041920175.1. Classification (GTDB taxonomy): domain Bacteria; phylum Patescibacteriota; class Minisyncoccia; order Moranbacterales; family UBA1568. The sequence goes on from JAYRSG010000044.1 coordinate 681, forward strand.
GTCATCTACTTTGTCGTTTCAGTGCTCCCGTTTTTCCTCCTCTATCTTCTCGGACTTTACGTTGCGTACCGAATTGGGCGGAAGGTGTATCTTAAAATGCGGGGACAGTAGGAGCTTTTGGTGAGCAAGTTGCAGTTTATAACAATGTGAGCTTTGAGGAGGTTGCGATGCTTGTTGGTAGCGAAGTTCTTGTGTGGGTAAATCCCAATGTTTTTTACAAGGGTCCATGTTTTTGTTGCGGGAACATATTTGAGAAATGGTTTCCTCTTAAATTAGGGGAAAAACACTTCTGCGGGTATTCCTGTCTGGAGTTGTATAGGAAAAACATTGTTACAAGGAAGAAGTGAATGAATGAGAAATCCCTTGGGAACGACCGAGGGATTTTTTCTTTTTTGTCAACATTGAAAACTTTGATGGGAAGGGATAGGATAGAAAGAGAAAACTTTCATTTGAAGAGATATGAATGCCAAATACGATCCGAAGAAAATAGAGCCGAAATGGCAGAAATATTGGGAGGCGAAGAAAACCTATAAACAATACAATCGGGCGAAGAAATTTTACGCACTCGACATGTTTCCCTATCCGTCGGGAGCGGGGCTTCATGTGGGGCACCCAAAGGGCTATATCGCGACCGATATTGTTGCGAGGAAAAAACAGCTTGAGGGGTACAGCGTACTCCATCCGATGGGGTGGGACGCCTTCGGACTTCCCGCGGAGCGATTCGCGATTAAGAGCAAGACGCACCCAAAGGTGTCCGTTCGGAAAAATATCGCGAACTTCAAAAAGCAATTGGCAAATCTCGGGTTTACGTATGACTGGGACCGCGAAATCAACACCACCGATCCCGAATACTACCGCTGGACGCAGTGGATATTTCTGCAGCTTTTCAAAAAGGGACTCGTCTATGAATCATGGGAGCCGATCAACTGGTGTCCTACGTGTCAGACGGGACTCGCAAACGAGGATCTGGAGGATAGGAAATGCGAAGTGTGTGGGAGCGATATCGAAAAGAAGCCTCTGCGCCAGTGGGTGATACGAATGACCGCCTATGCCGATCGGCTTCTTCGCGATCTCGATACGGAGAAACTCGACTGGAGTGAATCCATCAAAGAACAACAACGGAACTGGATCGGGAGGAGCGAGGGGGCGACAGTCAAATTCAAAATTCAAAATTCAAAATTCAAAATCACTGAATACATTGAGGTCTTTACAACGAGGGTGGATACGGTGTTTGGGTGCACGTATGTGGTGATCGCTCCGGAGC
>JAYRSG010000045.1:0-5086 GCA_041920175.1 Candidatus Moraniibacteriota bacterium
GAATCGCTCGCGCTTCGTCCCGTTTACCGAAACACGAATCTCTTCGCCGATTTCGTCGAACTCAATCACCGAATATCCCAGTACAAGCCGTGGTTTTTGAAAGACGCATTCCTCGCCACAATCACGATTTTTTCGATCGGACTGTCATTCATATTCCTTATCCTGGTCATCTTTTTCCAAAAGGAAAACGCTACACCCGATAATACTCGCGATACCACTCGACGAAGTTCTTGATGCCAACGTCTATTCGTGTGGTCGGCGCCCAGCCAAGCGCGCGGAGTTTGGAAATATCAGCAATCGTTGAGACGACGTCGCCCAAAGGAAGCGGCATCAGCTTTTTTTCAGCTTTCTTCCCCGCGTTTTTCTCAATCTCTTCAATAAATTCGAGGAGTGTGTTTTCGGTGTCGCCACCAATATTCATCACTTCGTATGGAAAGTTTCCATCAAGCGCGACAAGTATTCCCGAAACGATATCGTCCACATAAGTAAAGTTTCGTGTCATCTTTCCATAATTGTTCACCTCAATCGGCTTTTCCTTGAAAATATTCTCGGTAAAAATGCCGAGCGCCATATCCGGGCGTCCCCATGGACCGTAGACAGTGAAAAATCGCAGTCCCGTGGTCGGAAGACCGTACACATGGCTCCAGACATGCGCAAACAGCTCGTCCGTTTTCTTGCTCGCGGCATAGGGCGAGATGGGCATATCCACCGAGTCACTTTCTGAAAATGGTTGTTTCTCATTTTTTCCGTAGACGGAAGATGACGAAGCGTAGACGAAATTCGCAATTTTTCGTTTCCGGGCCGCCTCCAAGAGAACGAGCGTGCCGTTTACATTGATATCCGCATAGGTGATGGGGTCGTCAAGCGAGTTTCGTACCCCTGCCATCGCCGCCAAGTGCACGACCTTTTCTATTTTTTCGTCCGAGAAAATTTCCTCAACAAGTTTCGCATCGCGAATATCACCCTCGTACAATTTGAAATCGACACCCTTCAAAAGAACGCTGATCCGGTCACGTTTCAGTTTCGGATCGTAATAATCGTTAAAATTATCGAGAATGACCACTCGATCGCCGCGCTCCGCCAACTTTTTCGTGAGATGAGATCCAATAAACCCCGCCCCACCCGTTACGAGAATATTCATAGAGAAAAAAATGAAGAATAAGGAATTAAGAATGGAGAATTTTGGACTTCAAAAAAACGATATATCCATCATCATTGGCGTTTTTTGTCGTATACTGTCGGAGCGCCGTTTCTCTTGCCTTCTCGCTCATTTGCTTTCGGAATTCCGCATCAAGAATAAGCCGCTCAAGCCTCTCCCGCCATTCATATTCGCTTCTTGCGACAAATCCGTCAATACCATCGGTGATTGCCTCTTGAAACGTGCCGGTCGCCGCGGCGACGGTCGGCACGCCGACAATTCCCGCCTCGAAAAACTTGAGCTCATTCTTCGCCTCGCAAAACGGATCGCCGATTTCCAAGGGCGCGATATTGATATCGACGCGCGCGACGTTCTTAAAATGCTCCGCGCGCGGAACATAGGAAACACGAGTGATTCGATCCGAATATTTCTCAAGCTTCGCGGGAAGCGAAAGCGGTCCCCCGATGAAAAGCCTCAAATTCGAGTGAGCCTCAAATAATCCCGCAAGAACATTCGCCACCATCGAAAAATCCCGGTCATGCCCCGTCGACCCGCTAAAATAGCCAAGAGAAACGGTTAACCGTTGACCACTGACCGTTGACCGTTGACGTATCGCATTTGCAATGCGAATATCTTCCTCGCTCAAGCGATTGGGAACGACGAAAACCGGTTTCCTGAATGTCCGGAGTTTCTCGGCGAGGAAAGTCGTACTCGTCGAAACCGCCGCAACAAACGGATTTTCGAGAAATTCGATGCCGATGCCGCGCTCATATTGTTTTTTTTCAAGCACATTCATCGCTTCGTAGGCGGCGGTTTTTTTGAACAACTCCCCATCAAACACCAAATCGTCCGTATCAAAGAGGACAGCCTTCTTCTGTTCTTTGAGTGCGTCAATAAACCGTTGTATCGCCGGCGTCCATGACGTGCGATGAAACACAAACACCGAAAACTTTTCGACATGCCACGAAAGAAACGGGTTGTCCTGCGTCGTCACCGATGTCTTGAAACCATGAAATCGAAGCGCCTCCGCCACATGATGGCATCGATAGCGCGCGCTATCGCCGACACCGCTCGCCACAAACAAAATATCACCCGAACCGACCGGACGAAACAAAGAAAGGAGCGAAGAAAAAATTCTCTTTCCGCCGCGAAAAACACCCTCATTCTTGATGGCGGAAAGCGCTTTGCCAAGTTTTATGAGCCAAGAGTTCATAAGTTTACAAAAAGAGAACTTGCGTATTTGGCAAAGAGAAAGAAATTAACGGAGGGGCGAGCACGATCACAAAAACAACAAACGAAAGCTTCTTTGGGTGGTTATTTCTATCCGTAACACGAAAACTCACCTACCAAGCCCCGGAGCATTTCTTGAACGTGCCAAATACGCAAGTTCTCTACACACACAATTGCACAATAATTTAGAGATATTTCGCCGGATTGATATGGGCGCCAGTCGGAATCATGAGGTTTTTGATATTCTTGGATTCGACCACCTCGAATGAATTACTCGAAAAAACCGAGAAATGCACGTGCGGTCCCGTCGAATAACCGGTACTCCCCATAAGCCCGATCTTGTCGCCGCGCTTGACACTCTTTCCTTTCGAAGCGAGCGGTCTGCTCATGTGCCCGTAGAGTGTCGTGAGACCGTTCCCATGTTCAATCGCGATCCATTTTCCGTAGGCATATTTGCCATTGTCACCAGTCGCCACCACTTTACCATCCTCGGCGGCAAGAATCGGCGTCCCCGTATCATCGGCAAAGTCGACGCCATTGTGAAAGGTATACCAGCGCGTAAAGGTCGTCTTCCCGTACCCCTGACTCTTCCGCGGATCCTTGACCGGATAGCCCAAGACACCCGAACCAAAGCCGGGAATGGAACTCAAATCGATCTTCCCCGCACGCGCCGCGTCCAATTCCTCGATTTCGTCTTCAATCGCCTTTCTTTGTTTCTCCAAATCGGAAATCACCGCCTCATACTTCGTCTGTTCCGCCGATGCAGCCGCCGCGAGCGTCTCCTTCTTTCGTTTCGCGCTTTCGAGATAGGCGTTTTGCTGTTCGAGGCGGAGCTTCACGCTCTCTATTTCCACCTTTTTTTCACGAGCGAGATCGCGATCGCGAAACAGCGTGTCGCGAAGACTCACGATGGAAGAGAGCGTCTCGCGAACCCCGTTTCCCGTTTCAAAAAAACGATCGCGATTCCCAAAAAGCCGTTCGACATCTCCCGAAGAAGCAAGGAGAAACGAAGAAAATGCGCCCGAACGCGCCTGGGAAACGTAATACGAGCGGAGAATATCCGAAAGGAGCCGCTTCTGCGAAAGAATAACTTTTTCCTTTTCCCCGATTTGCGATTCGAGCGATTCGATTTCCTGCGACAAATTGGAAAGATGTCGCTCATTGTCAGTAATATTCCCTTCAAGCGCGCTCGATTGCGCGTCAAGCCGCTTTGCCTCCGTCACCAATTGCGCTTCTTCTTTTTCTTTCAAATTGACGATTTTTTCATAGGTCTTGATTTTGTCCTTGAGCGCGTCCAACTTGTCTTCCTTCTGATCCTGCGCCTTCTTAAGCGCCGCCTCCTGTTCCGGCGTAAGTATCGTTTGCGCGAGAGAAAAATCAACTAAAAAAGAAAAGAAAAATAAAACAAAAAAAACCAAACCAGCTCCAACAGAAAGCTTTAAAAAAATATTCTGAATTTTCTTTTTCTTCTTTTTTCTCATTGTTTGTCGCCTTATTCCCCATTCCTAATTCTTTATTCCTCATTCTCTATTCTCCATTCTATCATACCACCTCTTCCCCAAGGAGTGTTCGAGCGGCGTCAATCCGCCCAAGCGCCACCTCTTTCCCGATGACCCACGCGATTTCATGAGGCGGCGGCGACTGTTTCTCGCCCGAGAGCGCGACACGGAGCGGCCAGAGGAAATCCCCCCTCTTCTCTCCCGCGGTTTCAAGCAAAAACTTTTCCAGCGATTCTTTCGTCCAATCTTCTTCCAAAAAATTCTTCAGCGCTTCTTGCAAAATTTTCAGCGCCCTCGCCGTTTCTTCGGGCGTATTCTTTTTCCACGGAAGCATCGCCGGATCAATACTCGGTTCCAAAAAAAGAAATTTCACCGCATCCCCAACATCGGAAAGTTTCTGGAGACGATTTTGCTCTATGAAAAAAGCCTTTTTTAGAAAGTCTGCACTTTTTTGCTCGGGCAAAACCTCCTCAAACCACGGTTTCTTCTCAAGAAAAACAACAGCCTTTGAAAAAAGCTCATCAGGGGAAAGTTTCTTGATATACTGCGCGTTCAACCAGTCGAGTTTCTTCACATCAAAAACTGCACCGCCTTTATGAATATGTTCGAGATCAAATGCCAGAACGAGTTCGTCGAGCGAAAACACTTCCTGCGTTTTCCCCTCGCCCGGATTCCATCCCAAGAGCGCCACAAAATTGAGGAGCGCTTCCGGCAAATACCCCTTCGCGAGATAGTCCTCGACCGCGACATCGCCCTGACGTTTCGAGAGCTTGGAACGGTCGGGATTCAAGAGAAGCGGCAAGTGCGCGAACTGCGGCACCTCCCACCCAAACGCCTCATAGAGCAAAATATGCTTCGGCGTCGACGGCAACCACTCTTCTCCGCGAATCACATGGGTGATTTCCATCAAATGATCATCAACGACATTTGCCAAGTGATACGTCGGAAAGCCATCGGACTTCATGAGCACCTGATCATCAATCGTTTTCTTGGAAAAAGAAACTTTCCCCCGCACGATATCGTCAAAAACAATCTCACCCATTCCTTCAACACGGAGTCGAACGACATGTGGCGCGTTCTCCTTCATCCGTTCGGCAATTTCTTCTTTTGACAATTCCCGGCATCGCCCATCATATCGCGTCGGCTTCTTTCGTGCCTCCTGTTCTTTTCGCACTTCATCAAGTCGTTCAGAACTGCAAAAACACGGATATGCCCTTCC
>JAYRSG010000046.1:0-8628 GCA_041920175.1 Candidatus Moraniibacteriota bacterium
CGGGTTTGCGCGAATCTCTTCTTCGCTCGACACAATCGGCTTTCTGGTAACAAGCCGAAGCCGCGCCTTCCTTCCGCACCGGCAGACCGGAAATTCCTTCGGACAGACGCATCCCCTGGCGTCTTCCCGAAATATCCGCTTTACCACCCTCTCCTCGCCGGAGTGGAACGAAATCACCGCTATTCTCCCGCCCGTTTTCAAAAGACCAATCGCATCGCGTAGAAACTTCTCCAGCGCTTCTTTCTCATGATTCACTTCAATTCGAAGCGCCTGAAATATCTTGGTCGCCGGATGAATCGAGGCGTGTCGATCCCATGAAATACTTTTTACAAAATCCGCAAGCTCCGTCGTCGTCTCAAACACTTTCTTTTTCCTACGCTCTCCGATTGCTTGCGCCATTCTCCCGGCATCACGCACATCCCCGTATTCTCGAAATATTTTCGCAAGCTCTTCCGTGTTCCGCGTATTCACCATTTCTCCCGCCGTCTCGCCGCACCCGCGATCAAATCGCATATCGAGCGGTCCCTCGCGAAGTAGTGAAAATCCGCGATCCGAATCGTCGAGCTGATCCGACGAAAGTCCGAGGTCGGCAACAATACCAGAAAGAGACGTCACTCCTCGCCCTCGGATTGCCTCCCCGATATCCGAAAATCGCTGGTGAATGAGGGTGATACGACCGTCTTCAAGCCACTTTGCATACGTCTTCTCTCGCCTCACTCGCTGTTCGAATCGCTCGATCGCATCCCTGTCGGCATCAAATGCAAAGAGTCGTCCGCCCGGCGCAATTCGCTCAAGTATCGCTCCTGCGTGTCCGCCTCCCCCCAGAGTGGCGTCCACTGCCGTATCTCCCGACTTAAGATTCAAACCTTCAACTGCTTCAGAAAGCATGACCGGAATATGGATCGTTTCAAACATAGAGATACCGCTTTTAGGTTAGAGCTTTTAGCTTCGAAAACCCGTGCGTACCCCCTAAAAGCTATAAGCTAATCGCTAAAAGCTTTTCCCTAATACGCTCCCATCTTCCCCAATTCTTCGGCTATTCGTTCCGAATTTCCTTCCGCCTCATTTTTGTAGTGCTTCCACTTCGCCTCATCCCACACTTCAAGTCGATTCCAGAGTCCGGCAACAATTACATCTTTTTCAAGTCCCGCGTATTCCTTGAGGTAGTCCGGTATCAGGATGCGTCCCTGACTGTCCACTTCCGTATCGACCGCTCCCGCAAGCATAAGCCGGACAAAGCTTCGCGTCCCCGCTTCCCCGATCGGCATCGAGCCCAATTTCTCGGCGAGCGCCTCCCATGTTTTCACCGGATAGACAAAGAGGCACTGATCGAGCCCGCGCGTCACCACCACCCGCCCGCCCAATTCGCTCCGCACCTTCGACGGGAGCGAGAGCCGCTTTTTCGCATCAATACTATGGGTGTACTCGCCGATGAACATAGGGAGTTTTTAACGAAATGAACAGCACATCCCCCAGACAACCAGACAACCAGACAACCAGACAACCAGACAACCAGACAACCAGACAACCAGACAACCAGACAACCAGATCACTAATTCCTCCACTTCTCCCCACTTCACTACACTTTGACTTCATTCTATTCCACTTATAGAATCGTTGTCAACTATTCCCGAAAATCGGCATCACGAAAGGAGATCATTGATTCCTCTCGAGAAATATCTGCAAGAAAAGATGGATTGCCCATTGACAAAGAAGCATTTTTCCTCTATAAAAAGAACGATTCCGAGGAGAACACTCCGAAGGAAAGACAGCACCTAAACAATTCAATCAACTCAATCAGGAGAACACTGAATGGAAATTTCTCTCTTCGCATTCATTCTTTCTCTTTGCGCCAACGCACTTCTCGGCTTCTTTCTCATCAAAGCTCGCCGAAGACTGAAAGAAAAAACCGAAGAAATGCACGGAGAAAAATGCCGAGCCGATCGAGCCACGGAGGCATACTTTCAAATCTTGCAGGAAATTGAAACTGCCATCAATGATATCTCGAAAAAGAGAAAATATTCCTTTCAAGAACCCGAGATATCTCAAACCTGAAAAATTCGGAGAGAAGATAATGACTCAAGAACTCGTCAAACAGGGTGCCACCGTGGCCGAACTCTCAAGACAAATAAACCTCGAGCGACTCCGAGCAACTATCGCTGAGCGAAATTACAACCAAGCGGTAGCCGAACGAGGCGCTCTCCAAATGGATTTGGAACAAAAGATTCTCCAGCTCGAGGCGAAAGTGGATGAACTTCAGGGGGAACTTGATGAATACAATGGAGGCTGGGGCGTACAATGACGACCTGGGAAATCGCACTCACCCTCATTGGAGGAACGGCGCTCATTATTCTCTTCTTGAGAATAATAAAGCTCTCTCTCCAAAAAAAACGAGCGGAAAGAAGGATAGAATCGCTGACCAAAGAGAAACGTCTCCTTTTGCGGAAACTCGAGAAAGCGGAACGTCTCTCGACCGAGGATCCGCTCACTGGACTCGGAAATCGGCGAAAGTTAGATAGCGCTCTCCGCGATACCTATGCCGCGGCACGACGGGCATTTTTTCCAAGAGAGGAAAGTCGAAGTCGCTCCTTCCCGATCGCGCTCATACTCTTCGATCTCGATCAATTCAAGGAGGTAAATGACATTTTCGGGCACGATGCCGGAGACAAGGTGCTCAAAAAATTCGCCCTCGCCATAGAAAATCATGTCCGGAGAACAGATATTCGTGCCCGATTGGGCGGCGATGAATTTGTGCTTCTCCTCACAGATATCGGAAAGGAAGCCAGTATCAACATCACACGGCGCATCTCCGAATCTTTCCGAGAAAGTTTGGGGTATCTAGAAGAAAAGGATCGTCCGACGCTTTCCGGCGGGATCGTATTCTTCGAAAGTAAAGAAATAACAAATTCTCCCGACGATATTCTCGGGAAGCTGAAAGAAGCCGACCAAGAGCTTCAGAAGGCGAAACGGGGCGGAAAAAATCAGATCTGTGGAAACGGAGCGGAACCCCTTCCGCTCTGATTCATTCAAAACAAACCAAAAAGGCAACCCCTCGGTTGCCTTTTTCATTATGGAGGCATCCCCTCGATCCCCACTCTTCTCCGCCAACCGGCGGATTCATCTTCCATTCTTCTCCGCCAGCTGGCGGATCCATTCTTCATTCTCTTCCTACAGTTCTTCCGCAATCTTCAAGAGGAGTCGTACCGGCGCGCCGGCGGCGCCTTTCGCGAGAAATTCTCTTTTCTCTTTCTTCAAAAAGCACTTTGACAATTCAAAGAAAATTCACTATACAAACAATGGTTCCCGCTGAAGCCATAAGCGAGAAAGAACAGTACCTGAACAATTCAAACCTCCCCTCCTCCGGAGAAAAAAATGCAAACAATTTCAAAATTTACCGAATTCGCTCCTTCCCGAGACTTAACGGAGCGTTTCCAACGAAACCACAATAGTCTTACCTCCATTGGAATTCTCGGCTGGCTCATGGGGTTTCATATCTCCTTCCAAGAAAGTTCCGAATTATTGACAACTTCGACAATCGGCGCTTTATCAGGCCTCGCCGAGATTGTCACGCAGCGAAACCCAAGCAATCGACCAATGGAAATTGTTGGGACATTGCATGACCTCTTGATCGGGGCAGTGGCAACTCGTCTCGGAAGACCGTCGCTCCCTGAACGGCTTGAGATTGCAGAGTCTTTGATTTTGGAACTCAAACAGCAATTGAGTCAAAATCAATTAGAGGTCAACGGAGCTACATTCTCCGTGGTAAATGGTCAACTGTTCCTTCGCTTGTTACCGTCGCTAACACCCGAAGAGATTCTTGAAAACCCGCACGACTGGAAAATCGACGTGCAGAAAATTTCATAATTCCCGCAACAGTGGAGTCTACACAAAACAAAGAGCGGACAAAACAATCCGCTCTTTTTTCATTTTTCAAAATTTCCGCTACAACTCTTCCGCAATTTTCAAGAGGAGTCGAACCGGTGCTCCTGCGGCGCCTTTCCCGAGAAATTCTCCTTCGACCGCCGTCATGCGGGGCGCCATGTCGATGTGCGCCCAGCGGTAATCGGTCGCAAATTGCGCGAGGAACGCTGCCGCTGTGATCGCACCGCCCCACTTCGTCCGCCCGATATTCGCCACATCGCCAAAGGTTCCTTTGATTTCCTCATCGTATTCTTCCCAAAGCGGCATCGGCCACACATAATCACCCGATGCTTCGCCGAGTTCCCGCAGTTTTGTTTCGAGTTCTTGATCACGCGTGAAAACCGCCGAGGCGCGTTCGCCCAAGGCAACCAGTGCCGCTCCCGTCAAGGTCGCCACATCAATAACCAGCTTCGGTCGGTAACGCTTTGCATAGTGGAGCGCATCCGCGAGGATAATCCGTCCCTCGGCATCGGTATTCAAGACCTCGATCGTTTTCCCGCTCATGGAGCGAAGGACATCGCCCGGACGATAACTCGATCCGGAGGACATATTTTCGATCGCCGGAACGAGCGCGACGATATTTTTCTTGACACCGAGACGCGCCGCGAGCGCCGTCGCATGGATAACCGCCGCACCGCCGGACATATCCATATTCATTCCGAGTATCGAATCCGACGGCTTCAAATTAATCCCGCCCGTATCAAAGGTGACGCCCTTCCCGACGAAGGCAATCGGCGGATCTTTCTTTTCGCCTCCCGAATATTCCATGATGATAAATTTCGCCGGAATGTCCGACCCTTTCCCAACCCCGAGGACTCCGCCCATTCCAAGGCGCTTCATATCTTTTTCTTCGAGAATTTTGACGGCGATTTCTTTTCCCTTCGCAACACGCTTCGCTTCATCCGCAAGTGTTTGCGGCGTTACATCGCCGCCCGGCAAATTGGCAAGCCGTCGGCACGCATTCACTTCCTCCCCAATTATTCGCCCACGCCCCACTCCCTCTCGAAACGATTTCGATGCTCCGAGAACAAAAATTTCTTCCACAAATGAAAATCCCTCTTTCGGTTCGGTCAAAAATTCCGTAAATTGAAAGTTCGCCATCTCAAAATTGATCGCAAACATCTCGCCGAGATCGCGATCGGATAGAGTGAGATGCGAAAAATGAAAATCCACCGCGTCAAAAATTATTTTCTTCGCCCGCTTCGTCTTCGCAAGCGCAACTCCGCGACGCGCAAGAAGCACAAGTTTCCTCCGTGTCATTTTCTCCGACTCGGGCACACCAAGAAGTATTTCAATCTCCCCCGTCCCACTGCGCACCACTTCATCCTCTTTCGCTCGCGTCACTCGAATTCTCGCGCTTCCCTTCGCTCCCTTCCCTTCTTTCGGAAATAAATATCTCATACGAAAAAGTTACAAAAGATAAACCGTAAAAATAAAAGTCGCCTATAAACGCGACCGCGCGTATCGGCTACTTTTCAAAATCCATACAACGTCACTCAATACGGAAGGATAACAGTATCAGAAAAAAGACAATTTTAAAAGCCCCGAGGATCGCTCCGGGGCTCCAAATTCAGCAAAAGCGAATCTTATAATCGCTGCTGCCTTAAAATACCAGCTCGCCTCAAAGCGCCAACCAATCTCCAAAGAAGAGTTCTCTTCTCTCGAGGAACATCCTTTTGCTCAACCAATTTTATTTGATCGAAGTGAATATCGGCATCTACAAGATATGACACCACATGATCAAATGAGAGGCGAAATTCTTCCCGAGCTCCCGCGTTCGCAACAATAAGAACAAAGAAGTTCTGATTATCCGGAATCAACTCCAGACTGCGGCGTCCGACAATGAGAATAGACCCCAATTCAAAACCGCCCGAACTCGCCCCTGGAATTCTTTCAAGTTGCTCCTCTTGTTCTCGTAAGAGCTTTCTTGTTCTGATCAGCACAAAACCTCCAATATTTTCAAATTGTTAAAATACTTTTTTTCCCTTTCCTCGTTCTCCTCGAGAAGGATATTGACGCAAAATTCGCTTCGTGTCAATGTCATCCCTTGCCAAAAATCAAGGGCGAGTTTTCATTTTTCCGGGAACGAAAGGTATTTCCTCCCCTTGAGTCGTTCGGGAAAATATTCTTGCCGCGCGTCTTCCAAATTTTTAAACTCCGGCGTATATTTGTAATTTTTTCCATATTCCAAATCCCGCAGAAGTTTGGTTGGCGCGTTCCGGAGGTAGAGCGGCACCGGCTCTCGAGGAAAGTTCTGCGCGTCTTCCCGCGCTTTTTCATACGCTGTGTAGAGCGCGTTACTCTTTTTGGAAAGCGCGAGATAGACGACCACCTGCGCGAGATTGACCGCGCATTCCGGCATTCCCGTCATCCGGCACGCCTCAAACGCCGCAACCGCTTGCGGAAGCGCAAACGAATTTGCCATTCCCACATCTTCCGACGCGAAACGCACCAACCTTCGCGCAACATACAAAGGATCCTCGCCCGCCTCGAGCATTCGCGCGAGCCAGTAGAGCGCGGCGTCCGCATCGCCGCCGCGCATGGATTTGTGAAGCGCGGAAATGATATTGTAGTGTTCCTCCCCGCCCTTGTCGTAAGCAAATCGCGGCCGAGAAAGAATCGCTTTTATCCGTCCAACATCGACCGCGCTCTTTGAAGAAGCGGCTGCCTCGAGAAGATTGAGCGCCGCGCGCGCGTCCCCGCCCGATACTTCCGAGATCATTCGAATCGCCTCGTCCTCAATGGTCACTCTTTCGTCCCCGAGCCCCCGCTCTCCATCGAAGAGCGCGCGACGAAGAATCCCCTCGATATGTTGCGGCGCAAGCGCCGAGAGCACGATCACCTGGAGACGCGAGAGGAGCGCCGCGTTCACCTCGAAACTCGGATTCTCGGTCGTCGCCCCAATCAAAATAATCGTCCCTCGCTCGACATGTGGCAAGAGCGCGTCCTGTTGGCTCTTGTTCCACCGATGGACCTCGTCTACAAAAAGAATCGTCTTTCTCCCCTCCCCTTTCCGCGCCTCGGCGGACGAGAAAATAGCACGGAGCTCTTTGACTCCGCTCCCTACCGCCGAAAGCTCCACAAATTCCGCCTCGAATTCCCTGGCAAGGAGAAGCGCCAAGGTCGTCTTGCCCGACCCGGGCGGTCCCCAGAGAATGAGCGAGGGAAGCATCTGACTCTCGAGTGCCGTCCCAAGAAGCGTCCCTCTGCCGAGAATTTTTTCCTGACCGACAAACTCGTCGAGCTTCCTCGGCCTCACTCGATCCGCCAGAGGCGCATGAGAAAAATTCTTTTCCCTCTCGATTTTTTGGTCTGATTGTTTCAAAGGATGTGATTGATATTTAGAGGGTGTTAAAAAAGCTTCAAACTCAAGAATATCTACTTAGAGCCTGTCCGAAAACTCCGTATCCTGCTACGATTTTCAAATTTTGGCTGCAAAACATTCAGATTTCGTCGCGTTACTCTCCGAGTAGCACTCCTCAATCTTCATGTTTTTCGCTCAAAATTTGAAAATCTCGCGACGAAAGAGAGTTTTCGGACAAGCTCTGAGCTTTTTTAACACGCTCTGAAACGGAATCATTTCAAGATGTTTGCGGGAGAGGAGCCTTTGGCGGAGATGATCCGCGTCGTGTCGCTCGTTTTGCCGATCGTGGCGTTGATCGTCTTCGGATCGCTACTCGTACATTTGGCATCCACGAGTTGTCCGCCAGCTGGCGGATCCGCGAAGAGGTCATACGGCGCGCCGTAGGAGTTGTGGCGAATTGGGAGAAGTTTGTTTGAGAAAAAAACTAAAAATACCCGAGGGGCAAAAAGTTGATGGTTGCTTCGCCGATCGTTTCCTGTCGCACGAGATCCTTCGTAAGGATGGTGACTCGCTTCGGATGAAATTTGTGGATAAAGCTATGAAGGCTCTTTCCGACGATTCTCCTTGAGGAATATTTCGCTTCAAAAGGAAAAATTCCCTCCGATGTTTCGAGAATGAAATCAACTTCCGCCTTGCTCTTGGTGCGCCAGTAGCGTACTCCCGCAGAAAGGCGTGGCGCTCGACGCGAAAGAAGCGTATAGGCGTAATTTTCCATAATCGCCCCTGCATCCGGTCGATCGCGAAGTGATCGAAAATCAGAAAGAACGAAATTTCGAAGCCCGAGATCCAAGAAGAATACCTTTGGATTCTTGGTCAGTTCAGTGCGACGATTGACGAAAAATGGTTTGACAAGGGTGAGTGCATAGGTTTTTTCGAGGATATTGAGATGTTCTTTGAGTTCCGGAAAGAGAAGTCCGGATGAGCGAGAAAGTTCATCGTACCGTACAAGATTGCCAACCTGCGCCGCGAGGAGTTTTTCAAGCACGAGAAGCTTGTCACTGGTCGCAAGATGAAGAAGACTTTCAATATCCTTGAGCAAATAATTTTCAGCGATGCCTTCGAGAATTTTCTCCTTCTCTTCTTTTTTCGAAGCAAGCGCTACCGCCGGATATCCGCCAAAGACGACAAACTCTTCCAGATACTCCGAAAGCCGTCGCGTGATTTCTTCTCCAAAAGAATTGTTCGCGTTACATTCAAGGAGGGTAAATTTTTCCTTTTTCTCGAGAAGTGAAAAGAGTTCCGGTTCTCGGAAAGAAAGAAACTCGCGAAACGAAAACGGGAGAAGCGTAAATTCGAGGAGTCGACCGACCATATATTTGCCAGTCTGAAACACAAGATCGAGC
>JAYRSG010000047.1:0-6553 GCA_041920175.1 Candidatus Moraniibacteriota bacterium
ATAATCAAGGGGGAGACGACGGGGCTTTTCAATTTGAACGCGGTGAAGTACCCGTGGGCGAAAATGCTCTATCAGGTGATGGTGGGGAATTTCTGGGTGCCGGAAAAAGTCTCGGGACTCAAAGACGACGCACGGATGTTTGCGACCGACCTCACGAGCGAGGAGCGGCGCGCGTACAAAGGGATTCTCTCGTTTCTCACCTTTCTTGATTCGATTCAGACGGTGAATGTGCCGCACTTTGCGGACTCCATCACATCGCCCGAAGTGAAGCTCATCCTCTCCATCCAATCCTATCAGGAGGC
Organism: Candidatus Moraniibacteriota bacterium; assembly: GCA_041920175.1. Classification (GTDB taxonomy): domain Bacteria; phylum Patescibacteriota; class Minisyncoccia; order Moranbacterales; family UBA1568. The sequence continues at coordinate 303 of JAYRSG010000047.1, forward strand.
GATTCATTCGCAGTCCTATGCAACCATTCTCGAATCGGTCGTCGAGAGTCGAGATCGAGAAGAAATATACTATTTTTGGCGCACCGATTCGACACTCCTCGAAAGAAATACCTCTATCGGACAAATCTACCAAGATTTCCTCGACGATCCGACCGATGCCAACTTTTTCCGCGGGATTGTCGCCAATTTTCTTTTGGAATCGCTCTATTTCTACAACGGATTTGCGTTTTTCGACACGCTCGTCGATCATATGAAAATGCTCGCGACCGGACGAATGATCGCCTATATTCGCCGTGACGAGCTGACCCATGTGACGATATTCGCCAATATCATCCGTGAAATCAAGAAAGAATTCCCGAAGCTCTATGACGAGAAACTCGTTCGAGAGATGTTCGCCGCGGCGGTCGAGCAGGAAATCGTGTGGGGGAAGCACATTTTGGGAGAGCGTATTCCGGGAGTAAATGGCAGGACGACCGAGGAGTACACGCGCTGGCTTGCGAACAATCGTCTCGCGATGCTCGGGATCGCGCCCCTCTTCCCGGATGCCGTCTCGAATCCGTACAAACACCTGGATCGTCTCCAAAGCGTCAACAACGACAAGGGCAATTTCTTCGAAACGACGGTCGTGAACTACACCCAATCGAGCAGTTTGAACGGGAGTTGGGATTTTTAACCTTCGAGTCGCGCAAGCTCGTCGCGGAGGAAGGCGAGGGTTTCTTGTTTCAAGGTTTTTCGAATGCGCCGGAATGTTTCCGGCGGCACAAGGATATTGAGATCCTCCGAGAGCATTCCGTTGGTTACCTTTTGTTCAATGAATTCGATGAGGTCGCGGAAGAATGCGGAAATCGGCTTTCCTGTTCGTTCAGCGACAACCGCTTCGGTATAGCGCCGACCGTTTTCGAAGAAAAAATGAATGTCGTAGATATCGCGGCCGGCGATAGACCCGCTCTTTTGGAAGCGATCGGTCAGCGCCGCCAATTTGTTGGCGAACATGGTTTCGATCGTTTGGCAGGTCAAGATCCGGTCAATATCGCTGAATTGCCGTGCTTCATAGATATTGGCGGCAACCGGCGGGAAGGACATATCGATTTTGAGCGTATTTCGTTCGCCTTCCGGCGCCGGATATTTGAGGAAATATTGCGGAATGCGAGGGTTTTGGTCTTTGATGACGAGACCGAGATTGGTGAATATTTTTTCCAGGTGCTCTCGCGCTTCATCAAATGTTCGTTCTTCTCCGCGATAATCAAAATCAAGATCGACGGAGAATCGATCGAGAAACCCGAGCATGGCGGCACAGGTGCCGCCTTTGAAGGCGAGCACATTCACGAGAAAGGGATCATCGGCGATGTTGGTGAGCGTCCGGTAGAGCCAGCCTTTGTGTCGAGCATCTTTGGGATTTGAGAGTTGCATAGGGTTTTGAGTTAAAGGTTCAATCTATGTTATGTGAAATGGAAAGTTTTTCTCTTTCGTCATACCCGCGGAGGCGGGTATCCAGATTCCACTCGCTTTCAATAAATACGCTACAGACTTTGTTTGTAGAATGATTGTATTCAGCTGGTGGTGACTGGATTCCCGTTTTCACGGGAATGACGAGCTGGGGTTTTTGGGTAGCCGAGTGTTTGTTGGATATCTCGAACCGCTGTCCAATCGACGGGTCCGTCGAAGTGGGCTTTGGCGTTGAAATAGAGAAGATCGGCGACGGCGCGCTCGGGGGAAGACTCGCGGATGCCGTTTCGCACAGTGATGCCCGTCTCTTGATAGAGGTATCGGTCATCGAGCTTTCGGGAGATATAGGCGTTGCCCCCGATCGAGAAGCGTCGCGATACGCCGCTTAAGAGGGTCGTCGCGCTCGGACGCTGATTGATGAGTCCCGCGCGGAAGAGGATGGTTTCCGTCCCGACATAGGCAAAGGAATGGAGCGCTTTCATGCCGAGGAGGAGGGGATCGATCCCCTCGATCGGCTTTATGGCGTACATGCCGCGCCAAACTCGCCGGAAGAGTCCTCGACGCACGTATCGGGAGAGCGTCGTGTGGAGGAGATTCGCGTCCGTAATGCCCCAGAGGACGGCGAGATCGCGATCGTGAAACACCACTTCTCCCAGAGCGGCAAGATCCGAAAAACGGCGAAGTGTTTTTGAGCGTCCTAACGCTGTTGTTTTCTGTGCTGTACTCATATGTACAGTATAGGTGAAGTGAATGGGAAAGTCAAGGGAATAATGGGGGAAATGAGTTTGAGGGATTGGTGTTTTCCTCCTCTCCTTTGCAAGGGGAGGTGCCCCGATGTACTCATCGGAGCGGAGGGGTTTCAGTTCGGAATCACCAAGCCGAAACTTCCCCCTTACCCCCTCCTTGCAAAGGAGGGGTGGCAAAAGAGAGTTTGTAGGTGACGCAACCTTTTCTTATCGACAAAATGCGTTTTTCCTACTTTCTCTCTCAAAAGGCATACCAAAGCCTTTTTTGGTTATCTTGACGGGGAGAAAGGGCTTATTTTGTACTATTTTCCCGTAGACTTGTTGTTGGGTCTTGACAAGTATTTTTTGGTATGCTATACTCCGGGGTCAGGTGAAATGAGGGGGGGTGATGAGTAGTGAGTAGTTAGTAACGAGTAGCGAGGAGGAGTGAGGGACGAATAGGAAAGAGCGAGTAGGAAGTGTTTGTTGCGAGGATGATGAGGAGCCTGCCTGCCGGTAGGCAGGGGACCGTCTCATTTTTGAAGGAGATCGGTGATATACATCAGCCCCTCATCATTCTCGCCGCAATGACGAGGTTGTTCTTTGAAATCCGCCAGTAAGGCGGACAATTCAGGCAGGCATACGGATTTCTTCTTTGAGGAAAGGGGAAGGGAATATTCGGTGCGGCAGAGAGAGGTGTACGAAAGTATGTTCTGTTCGTAGAAACTTCTCTGTCGCATCGCGACAAATTTCAACCCCGCCCCAAGTTGGGGCAAAATTTTCCGAGGAGAGAAAAATGTTTACTGAAAATGAAAGCTTTAATCCTGGTTCCGTGTCCAGGAAGCTCGCATACGCCGTCGCGTATGCGGCAGGGAATGTCCTGAACGGGGTTCGTCCGGGATGGCAGTATGCCACCACGGAAGAAATAGTCGCCATTTCGGGGTTGACCCCCGAGGTGGCACAGCAGATGCGGACGTTGTACAGGGATTGGACCGAGAATGATCTCGGCTAGTCCCTGAAAAAGGAGTTTGTGTGTTCTCCCTCCATGGAAATGGAAAACAAGAACACTCCTTACTGATTCACTCGCGGAGGTTAACGAGAGATCAAAAAAGCACGATGGTATCGTGCAGGGAAAAGAGGGATTGCAAGGTTTTACGCAATCCCTCCTCAATGGAGATCGTTTTGGTAAGCGGTTTCCACAGAGGAGAAAGGTTCTTTGAAAATTCGAGCAAATAAGAAGTTCTGGCAGAAGCGTGTTTGTTTGCCTTGCAAAGTTTCATTTTTGGAAAAAGAGGCAAGAAAAGTAAGCAAGCACACTCCTGCCAGAACACATGTATGTGTTGTGGCGTTTCCGTCCAAGGCATTTCGCCGAGGACATCGCTAAAGCCCGACTAGACCCGGGCGAGGTAAATACCATGGCTAACAACGCAACCCGTTTTACCGCCGTTATCGAATAAGAAGCCAATGAATTTCTTTCCGGCGTAAGCCGGATGGGAATATCGGGGACTTGGCACGACCTGACCAGTGTTCGCTTGCTATATTCGCCCCGCGCGCATGCGCATGGGCTGAGTGTGGCACTCAGCCTCCTTTCGGAGGCGGTAAGGAAACAGTTAGTGGCTTACTGTATCTCTGGCGGGGTGTCTGTGCCCTATAACTATGGGCCAAAACCCGAGTGGAAACGTGAGGAAAACCCAGAAAAGGTAACTTCCGCGAAAGCGGAAGTAAACTGGATTTTGGGAGCTGCCCAGCTGGCCACCCAGTGGCCGGCGGCGTCATTCATGTTCCACCATTTCTTCCGTTACGGAATCAATGGCGGAAATGGGGTGAATAGTCCCTACTCTTGCCTTGCCTCTATTCCTGCGGGGGTTCATTCCCCCGGCGCACTCGTGCGCCGGATGATGAAGATTCGAGCGAAAGCTCGCATTCTCATGTCGACTTCGGTCGACGGGATGCAACCATCGTGGGCAGCTGTTTCAGTTGCCGCTGCCGGTAAGTTGCCGGTGAATAAGGCAGCGGTAACGGTTTGGGCAATGACCCTGCGGTCGCCTCGCCTTGAAGACGGGATAGTCAACGAATTGCGGCACTACCGTGCCGCTCGCAGGTGGCTGACGGAGCACTTGTGCTCCGCTCCCACGCGGTGCGAGAGCTTCTCTGGGTGGGCTCGCGGCGAGGTTCAAGATGGGTCTCGGGTTGAGACCGTCGAGGGCGTGCGAGCGATTGCGCGCCCGGAACGAAAGGTGCGGCACGGTATTTCGATACAGGAATGTGTCGAAATCCAAACCTCGCGGGATGGAAATCCTGCGGGGCGCGCGCCGAGCGTTCTGGTTCGGATCAGCGGGTTTTCCTACCACCAGTCAACATCGTGGTGGGGGAGTTACTACGATAATCCGAAACTTCGGGAAAACGAGGCGATCAAGCAGGCTTTTGAGGCGCTTCGGCGTCATCGGGAAGCCTTGCGGATTGAAGGCCTTTCGCGGGAATTTCAAGAAATGCTTTCCTCTGGAAAGCTAGAAATCCTCGTGACCCGGGAAGATTCCTACGCTGCCGGCAACTGCTGGCAGGGAACGGAAGCGTTCGCACAGCAACATGGCTACATGGGGCGGTTATATGCTCCGGCGACAGCTCTGTTGTCTTCCGGGAACTATCGGGCGGTCGCTGCCGCTAAGGTAGCGATCCGCCAGTTTGTGGAAGCGATGGCGGCGTAGCAACAAAAGGGGAAGCTGAACCTCTCTAAAAAATCGGTTACGGATCGGAGTGTCTCCGCACAAAAAAACACTTCATAAAGGTTACAAAGGGGAAGGGTATTCATGGTTGAAAACCCTTCCCCCGCTTTATCCGAAATGGAAGCGATAAGCTTCTCGGTCGGTAGAGTGTTCTTTTTCAAAAATGATTTTTTGAGGGGTGTTGGTGGTCGGTAGAGAGGGCGCTTGTTGCGCGTTCTCTATGGCCACCAACATTTCTTGGTGGATCCTCGCCGCGTTTCTCGCGGCGGGGCTGGCCGGAGGCGCGCTTCGCCTCGGCCTCGTCCGTAACTGGGCGGGGTTCGGGGGTGTCGTCCTCCTCGGGATCGTCGCGGTTTTTGCCGCGTGGTCCGAGGGGCGGACGATTGAAGCGGCGCTTGGGGTCACCGCCGGTGCATTGTTCCTGGGCGCTCTCCTTCCCGATGTGTTTCGGGAAGTGGCGCACGGGATCTTTGTCCTTGTGCGGTGGCTCGCCCCGATCGTGGTTGGGTTCGTCGCGCTCGCCTATTATGTGAGCGCGTTCGGACCTGACCAGACTGGCAAGGATCTTGCCGGTTTGATCTTCGTGGCAATCATTGTCACGGCGATCCGGTCGGGGTTCCGCCTGCGGCGCCAGAATCGTCGAAACGGCGAACGGCGCTAAGGGCGGACGGCTGGAAGGGGGTATCGGTGGCATGAACCTCCTTGTCAAGGATGACAAAGCTCGAAAGGGTAAACCGGTAGACGAGAGAGTGAGAGCCTAAGCTCCTCGTCGAGGGCGTCACGCATATTGGGTGCGTGGTGTCCATCCCGTGAATACGGGAAAAGCGGTCAACGGGGGAAAGAACGGTTATTCTTTCCTCTCTCGAATGAAATCGTCTCGAAAGAGATGGTTTCGGAGAGAGATCCGCCAGTGGGCGGACGAGGAGGGGAGTTCTTTAAGATCCGCCGGTAAGACGGACAGCAAGCGCTTTTGGAGGGCGTGATTTTTTGGTTTGTAATCGCGCATTCGAATGGCGCTTGCTGGAAGGTGAGCATTGTTTAAAAAATATTTGAGGGAGGGCTTTCCATGAAGACGATCGTCTTCAGTGATCAACATGACCTGTGCCAGAAGATTCGGCAGTTATTTCTCTGCTGCCTCTACTGGCAGACCGGACACAAGGATTTTGTGAGGATGTCTCGGTGGACCACGATGGATCATGTGCTGCGGCTTCTCGACCGTATGGATGTACTCAAAAAGTCAACGATTGAGAAAACGCTCAAAAAGAAGTACTGGGAGAATTCTTATCTTCAGGGAACATTCCGGACAGTCCTGAAAATAAAACAGGGCGGGAGCGGTAATTTCTCCGAAGATGCTCTC
>JAYRSG010000048.1:0-6466 GCA_041920175.1 Candidatus Moraniibacteriota bacterium
ATTTCGGCGTGGGGGCATGATTTTCGTCCCGAATATCGACTCCTCTCGCAGTTGAAATATGATTTTCCCGAAACGCCGACGATGGCGCTCACGGCGACGGCGGACGATATGACGAGTCGAGACATTGTGGAACGACTTGATTTGCGCAACCCCGCGCTCTTTCGGTCGAGTTTCAATCGTCCGAATATTCACTATTCCATCGAATCGAAACGCGAAAGTTTCGAGCGGCTTCTCCGATATCTTTCGAAAAAGAAAAACGATGCCGGCATCGTCTACACGCTTTCGCGCAAATCCGCGGATCGTTTGGCGGAGCGACTCAATGAGGAGGGATTTGCGGCGAAGCCGTATCATGCCGGGCTTGATGCGGCGGTGCGGAGCGAACACCAGAATCTTTTTCTTCGAGACGACGTGAAGATTATCGTCGCGACGATTGCCTTTGGGATGGGGATCAACAAATCCAATGTGCGCTTTGTCGTCCACATGGATCTGCCGAAAAACATCGAGAGCTATTACCAAGAGACGGGGCGCGCGGGACGGGACGGCCTCCCAAGCGAGGCGCTCCTTTTCTACACGCCCTCGGATGTACGGAAACTTTCGCGCTTCGCGGCGATCGAAGGGAATGAGGAACAAACGAGGGTGATGCTTCGCAAATTGAAACAACTCGCCGATCTCTGCGAGGCGAATGTGTGCCGCCGGCACGCACTCCTCGGCTATTTCGGCGAAACTTTTCCGGAAGAGTGCGGGAACTGCGACGTGTGCCTTTCGGAGCGAAAGACTTTCGATGGGACGGTCATCGCACAGAAACTCCTCTCGGCGGTGTATCGCTTAAATAGTCGTTTCGGACTCGGCTACACCATCGATTTCCTCCGTGGGTCGAAATCGGAAAAGATTCGTGGCGAACATCGAACAATGAAAACCTTTGGGGCGGGCGCGGACATTTCCCGAGAGGCGTGGCTTCGGTATGCCAAGGACCTCCTCGCACTCGGCTTTTTGAAACAGGTAGGAGAACCCTATCCGACACTCTCTCTTACTGAGAAAAGCGCCGCCGTTCTCCGGGGCGAAGTAAAGGTGATGCTTACGGAATCGGTCGAAACGAAAGAAGTTGAATCGGAAGCGTCTGTTTATGAAAAGGAGCTTTTTGAAAAATTAAAAGCACTTCGCTTGGAAACCGCGCGCCGGGAAAATGTGCCGCCCTACCTCGTCTTTTCCGACGCGACACTCCTCGAACTCGCGACCTTTTTCCCAACGACGCTCGCCGAGCTCACCCGCATCTCTGGTTTTGGCGAAGTGAAGGTTGCGCGCTACGGGAAGCGCTTCCTCCAGCTTATTGTCGAATATATGGAGGCTTCCGGAATCACATCCCGAATGGACGAGAAGACATCTGTTCGTCTGCGCCGCCCGAAGAAAGAATATGCGAGCGACACCAAGCGCGAAACGCTCGCACTCTTCAAGAAGGGGAAGAAGGTTTCTGAAATCGCGAAGATTCGCGGACTTTCCGCAAACACCATCGAGAATCATCTCGCCTTCTTCGTCGGAACCGGCGAAGTTTCTTTCGAAAATCTCGTCCCTGCCGAAAAAATTGCGCTCATCCAAAAGGCGATTCGCGAACACGGCGCCATGTCGCTCGGCACCCTCAAATCCGCCTTGGGCGACCGCGCGAGCTATGGAGAAATCCGGATGGTTGTGGCGAGTGTGAGTAGGAAGCTGCAAGCTCCTTCTTGACCGAAGTTTGAGATGTGTCTATTCTGTACAAGTTGGCCTTTTTTAGTTTCTTCAATAGTGTCGTGAGAGGAGATATGCATCGTGAAAGAGTACAAAAATCCGAATGTCGGAGTCGGTGTGTTAGTATATCGCGGAAAAAACCCTTCGTACCGTGAGTGGAGCAAGGACGAACTTCTTATGGTAAAGAGGCACAAGGTGCATGGAAGTGAAACGTGGTCCACGCCGGGCGGTTATTTGGAATTCGGGGAGTCTTTCGAAGACTGCGCCGTTCGAGAGGTGAAAGAGGAGACCGGAATTGTGGTTGCTCGTCCGAAATTCTATGCGGTAACCAATGATGTGTTTCCTGCCGAAGGAAAACATTTTGTGACCATTTGGATGAGGGCTTGGTATTTCTCGGGGGAGGTCAGGATCGGAAGTCCCGATGAAATAGCGGAATTCGGATGGTTCGAAGTGAATCATTTGCCGAAACCGCTTTTCCCTCCTTTGCAAAACCTCTTGTCCAAATTTTTTTATCGATGATTTTTGAAGGTGTACTCTTTTGGGTTCGGTAGCCCGCGACAAAAGTGTCGCGGGTTTTTTCTTGTTTTTCTCCTGCTTTTTGTACTCGTGTCGCCGTACATTAATTTCGATTCTTTCTTCTTTCTTCGGTTCTTGCTACAATCGCTTCGTGTCTTTTTTCAAATAATCGGTTGGGAGCGAAACGATATGGATATCCAAACGGAGCTTGGGAATTTCAAGGCGCGTATTGATCGGGAAATTGAGCGATACCTTGATTGCGTTATCGAGGAGACGATGAAGCGCGATTTCTTTATGGCGGAAACGCTTCGACATGTGCGGCGGCTTGTTTTGGCGGGCGGCAAGCGGCTTCGTGCCGCGTTTCTCTATTATGGGTATCTCGCGGGCGGCGGGACGGATCGAGAACGAATATTGAGAACGGCGGTTTCCATCGAGTTGGTGCATATTTTTCTCCTCATTCACGACGATATCATTGATCGCGATTTGAAACGACACGGGGTGACGACGGCTCATGAACATTTCCGTCAGATCGGGAAGAAGCTTTTTCTCCGATCCGACTCAGCGCATTTCGGAAATTCCATGGCGATCATCGTGGGCGATATGGTGGGAGCACTTGGCAATCAGGTGATTTTCGAGTCCGGATTTCCGCCGGAATGTATCCTTCGGGCGCTTTCAAAGTTGCAGGACATCATTTCATTAACGGTGGTGGGAGAAGCGCAGGATGTTCTCATCGAATATCGAGGAAGCGCGACGGAATCCGAAATTCTCTCCATGTATGAACACAAAACGGCGCGTTATACGGTGGATGGGCCGCTCCAGCTCGGAGTGCTTCTCGCGAATGGATCGGCGGCGCTCTCGGCGGCGCTCGGGCGCTATGCGATTCCCTTGGGTATTGCATTTCAAATCCAAGATGATATTTTGGGGATATTCGGCTCGGAAGAAAAATTGGGCAAATCGGTCGATTCGGACATCAAAGAGGGGAAGGTGACACTGCTTGTTTCGCGGGCGCTCGAGCGCGCTTCCAAAGAAGAACAACGGGAGCTCCTCGCGATTCTCAAGAAAGGGAAAGCGCTCTCGCGAAAGAACGTTGATCGGTTCCGAGAGATTCTCGAAACATCCGGCGCGCTTTCATCTTCGAAAGAGACGGCTCGATCGTATATAGAGACGGGAAAACGAGAAATTGCCGATATGGATTTTTCTCCGGAGGCGAAAGAATTTCTCATCGGCATCGCCGAATATATGTTGAAGCGAGAGTGTTAATACTAACTTACCCTGATCTCTGCTACCTTGAGAGTTGCCTCGACCGCAAAAAATATTTTTTCTCACATGCTCCTCTCTATCGGAGCAAACTAGAGAAAAATTATTTTTTACGGTCTCGGCGTGCATGTTAGAAAACTTCAGAGTAATCTGGTATAAGGAGTGCCTTTTTGTATCTTGGAATTTGAAATTTTTTCGTTTATGGCTCAACCGATTTCGACTCTTCCGCGTCATGTGGCGCTCATTCCGGACGGCAATCGTCGATGGGCGAAGGCGCGAGGGCTTGCTCTCTGGGAGGGGCACGAGGCGGGAGCGAAAAATACCGAAACGATTATCGAGAAGGCGCGCGAGCTCGGCGTGCGCGTGTTTTCGTTTTGGGGATCGTCTCTGGAAAATCTCGCGAAGCGCCCCTTCGAAGAAAAACGAGCACTCTTGCGAATTTACGAAGCGTATTTTACGCGGATGATCGAAAATGAATCCGTCCACCGTGATCGCGCGCGCATCCGCATGATTGGACGCTGGCGCGAACAGTTTCCCGAAGGGCTTCAAAAAATTCTCCTTCGATGCGAAGAAGAAACGAGGCGATATGACGCGTACTCCCTCAACTTTTTTCTCGCCTATAGCGGAAACGATGAGATGATGGAAGCGGTGAAGGCATTGGTCGCTTCCGGAATTTCGCCGCGCGAGGTTTCTCCGGAGCGATTGAAGAGTGCGCTTCTGACACGCGATCTGCCGCCGGTCGACTATCTTATCCGTACTGGCGGCGAACCGCATCTCTCCGCGGGTTTTATGATGTGGGATATCGCGAACGCCCAACTCTATTTTTCCGACACGCTCTATCCCGATTTCGATGCATCGGCTTTTGCCGAAGCGATCGAAGAATACGCCCGTCGCGCTCGACGGTTTGGGAAATAGAATGCGGAGAAATTTTTTTATGATCCGTATTTCTCTGTTAAAACCCGCGCCACGTACGCGTGGCGTTTTTCTTTGTTCTCAAGACGCTCAATGGTATGCTTTCGGTATGACGGAGCGATTGCGGAAACTTTGGTGGTATATTTTTGTTTTTCTTTTGCCGTGGCAGATGGTGTGGATATTGCGCGAAGTGTTTGTCGGCGGAGAAAAGTGGCAGTACGCGACGGTCGGACTCTATGCCTCGAACGTGGCGCTTCTTGCGTGCGCGACGTTTCTTATTCTTCGTGCGCCGCGCGAGGTGTGGTGGGCGGTACGTCGAGATGCGGTTGCGCGAATTCTTTTCGCACTTTTTGTTTGGTCGCTCCTCTCGGTGTTGTGGGCAATGGAAAAAGATATGGCGCTTCTCTCGGCGTGGCGCGTTTTTCTCATGACGATTGTGTATGTGTGCGCGCGGTATGCCGAAATATCTTTGCGGAAGACGCTCGCGATGTTTCTTGTGTCGATGACCTTTCAGGCGACCTTGGCGTTTGGGCAGTGGGCGGGGCAATATGTTTCGCCTTCGAGTCTCTTCGGTATCGCCGAACATGACCCGGCGCGGTGGGGGACTTTCGTCTTGAAGACTGAGAGCGGGCGCTTCTTGCGCGCCTATGGCGGATTCGAGCATCCAAATGTGTTGGGCGGGGCGCTTGCGATCGCCGCGGTCTTTGGCGTGTGGCTCTCGGCGACGGCGAGTCGCTCTCGATTGAGAATCGTTCTCCTGGCGACGACTCTTCTCATGAGCTTCGCGCTTGTTTTTACGTTCTCTCGAAGCGGGTGGATGGCATTTCTTGCGGGAGGTATCGTTCTTTCGTTTTTTGCCGTAAAAAGAAGTAATTATCGAGTCCTATTCGTTCTTTTGATCATGGCATTTTCTTTTCTTACCGGATTTTTTTTGGTTCGCGATATCGCCATGAGTCGATTTTCGGATGAGACCATTGTGCGCGATGGGTCGCTTTCGGATCGCGCGGCGTATTTCGATCAAGCGCTCGGTGCGATACGAGAGCGACCGGTTCTCGGTGTCGGTGGCGGGAATTTTACGGCGTTTGCGCAAGAGCGTTTCTCCGAAGCAGGGCGATTCGTCGGTGATTTCCAACCGGTGCATATGGTGCCGCTTCTTGTTTTTGCGGAACTCGGCGCGGTTGGGTTCATGCTCTTTGTGCTTCTTTTCATTTTCGCATTCGTCCAAGCGTGGCGCGCGCGGAATAGTCTCGCGGGAGCCATACTTTGTGCGCTTCTCCCAATTCTCTTTCTCGATCACTGGCTGTGGTCAGGACATTTCGGCATGGTGTTTCTCGGATTTGTGTTGGGGGTTATTGCGCTTTCTTCCGTCTCATCATCGAGATGAGAGCGGGAGTAAGAAGGAAGATAAAAAAAGAATGAACGAAAAAAAGTAGCGAGCACGCGCGACCGCGCAAGCTCGCTACATTTGCTTTGAATGCTTGAAAACTTTTTTCGATTTCTTCACCAGCCAATCGTAGAAAGTAGCGAGCTTGCGCGGTCGCGTATATGTGCTACATTTTTTGTATGAGAAATTTGGGACCGATACAACAGAAAGCGCTCCTTCTCCTTCTGGGCGGTGTAGCACTCGGGCTTTCGGGGTCGCCGACTCGGTATTTTCGCATACTGGGAACGATGCGGAAGGAATGGAGCGATATCAATCGTCGGAGCTTGAGTCGTTCAATCAAGGGTCTGTACCAATCGAAACTGGTAACGGAAAAGCGTCGGGCGGACGGATCTGTTTTGCTGGTTTTGACTCCGGAAGGACGTCGGCGCGCGCGGTTGTTTCAGAGAGGAGATATCGAGATTGCTCGACCGTCGCAGTGGGACGGGCAGTGGCGAATCGTGCTTTTTGATATTCCCGAAGAGAAGAAATCGCTTCGTGATATTTTCCGTCGACACTTGCAGAAAATCGGTTTTCGAGAACTTCAGAAGAGTGTCTTCATATTCCCCTATGAATGCGAACGAGAGATTGCTTCATTGTTGCGTTTGTACGATGCGGAAAAATATTTTCGTTTTATTC
>JAYRSG010000049.1:0-1526 GCA_041920175.1 Candidatus Moraniibacteriota bacterium
GATTACCTTCTCTGGTTTAATACCGAACGGGTGCACTTCGCTTTCGGAAACAAACGCTCTCCGCTACAATTCATCGCAAGCGAGTTGAAGATCGATAATCCTTTTTTGGACGGGGAGTGCAAAGATGGGTGGACTTATACAGTCTGTTTGCGATATTTTTTGTGAGGAGTATACTGCGAATGAGAAAGGTTCCCCCGATGCATTTTTTATAAGCCTTAAATTTAATGGTATGGATGAGACACAAACGCAAAAAGAAGCGAATCCCAACGCGAGTCAGCCGGCGCCTCCCGTTTCGGAAGCGCCCAAGGACAAGGATGTCGAAGAGAACAAAGTAGTGGCGGCGTTGAGTTATATCGGACCCCTGTTTTTTATCCCGCTTTTTTTGAAGCGAGAGAGTCCGTTCTGCCAGTTTCACGCGAAGCAGGGGCTCGCGTTTTTTGTCGTATGGATGATCGGCTGGATCGTTTTTTGGTTTCCCATTCTGGGACAACTTTTGGCGCTGGTTGTCTTCGTGGTTGATGTGTATGCCCTTATCAAGGCGCTTCAAGGAGAAAAGTGGGAGGTGCCGGTTATCGGTGACTTGGCAAAGAAGATCAATATATAGGAGCGGATGGGAAGTGGGATATTGTACGCAAGGGCGGATTGTTCCGCTCTTTGTGTTTTCCATTTCCATTTCCTTCATTTTTCGCCTATGATGTTTACAGGGAAGAATTTTCATACTTCTATGAAACACACAAAAATAGTGGCGACGATCGGTCCTTCGTCCGAGGCGAAGGAAACGCTTCGGGATATGGCGAAAGCGGGGATGAATGTGGCGCGACTCAATTTTTCGCACGGCGAATACGAGTGGCACGAACGGATTATCAATCGCGTGCGCGAAGTGTCGGAAGAGCTCGGAGTGCCGATTGCGATTCTCGCGGATATTCAGGGACCGCGTATTCGGACGCGCGTCGAAGAAGCTTTTTCGGTGAAGAAGGGAGATGCCGTTTTTGTCGGCGATATTTCGAGCGAGGCGTCGTTTCCGAAGATGCGTGGGCATCGGTTTTTTCTTGATCAATCGGGGATTATTCGTGATATCGAGGTGGATGATTTCGTCTTGGTGGAAGATGGATTGATTCAGTTTCAGGTTACGAAGAAAGAAGGAGAGATTCTCGAGCTCGAGGCGATGAATGACGGTGAAATCAAAAATCACAAGGGGGTGAATCTCCCGGATTCGAAGCTCCGTCTTCCGGTCATTACGGAAAAAGACGAGAAGGATTTGCGTTTTGTGACCGAGCAGGGCGTTGACTATGTCGGTCTTTCTTTTGTGGGAAATGCCGGAGATATCAAAATGGCGCGAAAAGTGATGGCGGAAACCGGCGTCGCGGAAACGCTTCTTCCGAAAATCGTGGCGAAAGTAGAGCGGAAAGAAGCGGTGAAAAATTTGAAAGAAATCGTTCGCGAAGCGGACGCGGTGATGGTGGCGCGCGGGGACTTGGGGATCGAGCTTCCCGAAGCGCGGGTCGCGATTCTCCAAAAGGAAATCA
>JAYRSG010000050.1:0-7871 GCA_041920175.1 Candidatus Moraniibacteriota bacterium
ATCGAAAAGTCCGAGGGCGTGATACTCGCGGAGAAAAAATAAAACCTATGGCATCGTCGCAAAATAACGTGCGCACTTTTTGTGTCGAATTGAAAATAAGATGCGAGCCATAATGCGGGGGATTGATTAATTTTTTTTGCGACAGTGCCTATGTACGCGACACTCGTTCGCATTTTTTCGGAAAGGGAGATACGAAACAAGATCCTCTTTATTTTCGGTATGCTGGTCGCCTATCGAGTGGCGGCGGTGGTTCCGCTTCCCGGTGTCGATGTGTCGCGGCTCCAGCGTTTTTTTGACGAGAATCAATTTCTGGGACTTCTGAATGTTTTTTCCGGTGGCGGACTTCAGAATGTCTCTATCGTGCTTCTCGGCGTCGCGCCGTATATTACCGCCTCTATCATCATGCAACTCATGACGACGGTCGTTCCGCGCGTTGAGCAGATGTACAAGGAGGAGGGAGAGGCCGGTCGACAGAAATTCAATATGATTACGCGGTGGCTCACGATTCCGCTCGCGATTCTTCAAACGTTCAGCATGATTGCGCTCCTTCGATCGCAGGGCGTTTTGGAAGGCGTGACGGCGTTTGATACGGCGGCGATGGTGACGATTGCGACGGCGGGCACGATACTCCTTATGTGGCTCGGTGAACTCATTACCGAGAAAGGGCTCGGGAACGGCGTTTCGATTATGATTTTTGCGGGTATTATGGCGGGAATGCCCGGTATCGTGATTCGATTTTTTGATACGCTCGGGCAGAGTCCTGATGATTTCTTCAATAATCTTGTTTTTGCGGCGGTGGCGCTTCTTATGGTTTCCGGCATCGTGTTCGTCAACGAGGCGCAGCGTACCATTCCCATTTCGTACGCGAAGCGTATTCGGGGCGGTATTGCCGCGGCCGGCACGTCGACCCATCTCCCGCTCCGCGTCAATCAGGCGGGCGTCATCCCGATCATTTTTGCCGTGTCGCTCATTATTCTCCCCAATGTCGTTGCCGGATACATTATGCAAACGGCGACCAATCCGACGATCGCCTCTCTTGCATCGAAGGCGTACTATCTCTTTCAAAATCAGTGGTTCTACGGAACCTTCTATTTCTCTCTCGTCGTGCTTTTCACCTATTTTTATACGGCGGTTATTTTTGACCCAAGCAAAATTGCCGATAATTTGCAGAAGCAGGGCGGTTATGTGCCGGGTATTCGGCCGGGAGCGCCAACGGTGGAATATCTTTCAAAGGTGTTGGGACATGTGACGCTCATCGGTGCGGTTTTCTTGGGGACGGTCGCGGTGCTTCCGATCGCCGTGCAGGGATTGACGGGTGTTCAGTCGCTCACGATCGGTGGCATCAGCATTCTTATCGTCGTTTCCGTCGTTCTCGAAATGGTGAAACATATTCAGGGTCAACTCGCCATGCGAAGCTACGAAGGCTTTTGATATTTTCTTCTTTTTCTGAAATGCGGTATTCTTGAGGTGGAGAGTGTTTTGTTTTTCAACTTTCTTATGAAAAAGCCGTTTACTGCCATTCTTTTGGGGCCGCCCGGGAGTGGGAAGAGCACGCAGGCGGATTTTTTGGTTCGAGAAATGGACGCCGTCCATGTCGATGTGGGTCTCGCGCTTCGGAAGACATCCGAAATGGCGACGCCGCTTGGCGCGAAAATTTCGGATATTATGAATCGTCGCATGGGACTCGTACCCGACGATATCGTTGAAGAAGTGCTTTCGGGGGCGCTCGCTTCGATACCTCCCGAGAAGAATATCATTTTGGACGGCGCTCCGCGTCGAGCAACGCAAATCCCGATCGTCGAGGCGGTGCTCGCGATTTTCGGGCGTCGAGCGGATGTGGCGATGTACGTGTCGCTCTCGGAAGAGGAATCCATACGGCGCATTTCGTGCCGGTGGATGTGTCCGCGGTGCAACCGCCCGTTTATCGCTGGGGTGGATTTTCGAAAGGGTGAAGAACTCTGTCCTTCCTGTGGAACGACGCTCTCTCGTCGAAAGGATGATACCGAAGAGGGAGTCCGAAAACGCTACCAGGTCTTTCTCGCCGATACGATTCCGGTGGTGGAGTTCTATCGAGAGAAAGGCGCGCTCCTCGAGGTGGATGGCGGCAAAGATCCCGCCGCGATATTTGAAGAGATTCGAAGATCCCTCGAAAAAGCGTAATTTCTATTCAAGATGCACTTCCGCGGTCATTTTTCGGAGCGCTTCGCGGAGGAGGGGGTGACGCGCGAGTTCCGGGTCTTGTCCGAGGAGTGATTCAGCCTCTTCTCGGGCGATTTTGATAAGGCGGGGATTTCCGAGGTGGCTCATCGCGATATCAGGGAGACCGGACTGTCGGAAGCCGAAAAACGCGCCGGGGCCCCGGAGTTCGAGGTCTTTTTCGGCGAGAAAGAAGCCGTTTGTGCTCTCGACGAGTGTCTCGAGTCGTTCCTTCGCGCCGTTTTTCCCAGGGAGGAGGAAGCAGAACGACGCTTCTTTGCCACGACCGACGCGACCACGAAACTGATGGAGTTGCGAGAGACCGAAGCGATCGGCGTTTTCGATGATCATGACGGTCGCGTTCGGGACATCGATGCCGACTTCGACGACCGATGTCGAAACGAGGACGTCAATCGCGCCCGCGGAGAAATCCCGCATGACTTTTTCTTTCTCATTCGACTTCATTTTTCCGTAGAGGAGACCCGTTCGGAATTCCGGAAAAATTTTTTTCGAAAGTTTTTCGTGTTCGGTTTTGGCGGCCTTCACTTCGGAGAGGGCGGCGGATTCTTCGACGAGTGGCAAGATGATGAACGCTTGCCGCCTTTTTTTTATTTCCTGCCTGGCGAAACGAAACACGGTCTCTCGCGCTTCGGAAGTGGCGGCGATTTTGGTGACGACGGGGAGGCGGCTCTTCGGCATTTCGTCGAGAACGGAAATATCCAGATTGCCGAGGAAGGCGATCGCGAGCGTGCGCGGGATGGGAGTCGCGGTCATGGTGAGGAGATGCGGGATCGTGCCGGGGAGACCATCTTCGGTGCGGCGGGTCGCTTCTTGGAGAGCGGCGCGTTGGGCGACGCCGAAACGGTGCTGCTCGTCCACGATGACGAGGGCGAGATTTTTGAAGGACACGCTCTCTTCGAGGAGCGCGTGCGTGCCGACAATGAGGCTTGGCAATCCCGAGGAGAGCGCGTTTTTGAGGGTTTCTTTGGCGACGGAATCTTTTCCGAGGAAACGGAAGGAACGGGTGAGGAGGGCGACATCGAAGGGTTCGCGCGCAAAGAGGGAGCGCAGGGAGTCGAAGTGTTGGCGCGCGAGGATTTCGGTCGGGGCGAGGAGGGCGGTTTGGAATCCCTCTCGGGCGACGCGGAGGGCGGAAAGGGCGGCGACCAGCGTTTTCCCGGAGCCGACATCGCCATTCAAGAGTCGATTCATCGGTTTCGCGCGGGAAAGATCGGCGAGAATTTCTTGCCCCGCCTTTCTTTGCGCGTTCGTCAGAGAGAAGGGAAGCGTTGACTCGAAATGTTCGAGAAAATCTTTCTCGAAAGGAAAAGAAACAGCCGATTCTTTACTCCAGGCGGATTTTTGCTCGAGGCTCTTCAATTGCGCGAGGAACATTTCGTCGAAGGCGAGGCGTTTTCGCGCGATTTCCACTTCATCGAGCGAAGCGGGGAAGTGGAGCATACGGAGGGCTTTGGGGAGCGAGGGAAGATGGAGTTTCCGGATGAGTTCGTCCGGAAGGGGATCCGGAACTCCCACTTTCTTTTCAAAGAGTGTTTCAATCTGCCAACGAATGAATTTGGAGGTGAGACCGTAGGTTTCCGGATAGACGGGGACGAGACGGGCGGTGTGCGTCGGGCGCCGATTCGAACGCTCGAAGGAGGGAGAAACGAGGATGAGTCCGTCTCGATCGCTTGATACTTTTCCGGAAACGCGAATGCGCGTTCCGGGAGAGAGATTGTCGACGATGAGTTTTTGATTGAACCAGAGGAGGCGAATCGTTCCCGAATCATCCGAGAGATCCGTTTCGAAAAGCGTCATTTTGCGTTTCCAGGTCGTCTTTTCTCGGAAGGGAGCGATGGATCCTTCAAAGGTCGCTCGCTCCCCTTCGATCGCTTGCGCGATACTTTTGATAGTGGAAAAGTCTTCATAGCGTGCGGGAATGTGAAAAAGAAGGTCGCGCGCTGTTTGGATGCCGAGCACGGAAAACTTGGGAAGAAAATTCTTCTTGATGGAGGGGAAGGAAGAGATCGGGGTGTCGAGAGAAAGCATAGGGAAGATTGTAACCCATCTTATGTGAAATGATTTTTGTCTGTTTATAAAGCCTTACTATTCGTCATACCCGTCCCGCCGTGGCGGGAGGTATCCAGGTTCCACTCGCTTTCAGTGGGCACACTACAGAGTTTGTTCGTAAAGTTGTTGTATCCAGTAAGTGGAGACTGGATTCCCGATTTCTCGGGAATGACGGGAAAGAAAAACTTTTTATTTCGCGTAATAAAGCGAGTTAATGAAGTCCCCCCTCCCATTCTCTCTTCCTCTATCTTCTGCCTTTTTCGTCTCTTGTAAAGGGAGCGAGGAGGTATTGACAGGATTCAGAAAGGGCATTGTACGAAAAAATGATTCTCGTGTATACTGTGAAATGTCGAGTGTCTCGATTGTTTGTTTCCGTTTTTTGTACCATTATGAACGATGCTCCCGTAAAAGATATTATGACGAGTACGGTTATTTCGGTCGGACCGGATGAACCGCTCCAGAAGGTGGCGGCGCTTCTCACGGAGAATCGCATTCACGGCGTGCCGGTGGTGGACGGAGGAAATATCCTCGGTATTATTACCGAAACGGATTTTTTTACCAAGGATTCTTCCAATATCTATCTCCCGTCGTACATAGACTTTATGCGAAAGATGCGGGTTTCGAGCGAGATGAGCGGAAGTCGGCGCGAGATGGTGGATCGCCTCATGCAGGCGAAAGCCAAAGACATTATGAGTTCGCCGTGTCAGACGGTTTCGGAGGCGCTTCCGGTCAAAGATCTCATCAAGAAATTCAAAGAAACCGGATGGAGTGTCTTCCCGGTTGTGGATGATCGATCCGCTTTGATTGGTATTGTGGCGATCGCAGATGTGCTTAAGTCTTTCGATTCTTCTTCATAGGACATTGATGGTGTATACTGGAAACCGAAAGGATTCTCTCGTATTTTTTTTGATAAAAAATTAATTTCTTTTTGAGGTGCTATGAATAATGAAGAAAAACCAAAAAAGAATCCTCTGCAGACCGGAGGGTCAATGATGCGGCAGATAGACAAACTCGCGAGCGAGTCGTTGCCGTTTCTCGGGAAGTCATGGACATTTGTAGCGCGGACGCGCGTCAAAACTTGGCAGGGGCTCTTCATGCTCGCCTTCGTGTCGGGCGCCTTCGTGTCGTTTGTCTGGAGCGTCTCGCTCGAGATCGAGAGTCTTTCCAAAGCGAGCGGACAAGCGACCTTGTCGATGACGTCGCCGCAGGGGACGAGTTATTATCCATCGATTGTCAATATTAACCAAGATGAAACATTTGAAGTTGATCTTGTCCTTGACACTGGAGGCGTAGACGCTGTGGCAACTCGGGCAATTGTTTCCTATATTCCAACTAATTTTCAGCTTACCAATTGGGATGTAAGTGAATCAATATTTGGAGTCGAAAATACTTGTGTTTATCAGGGTAACCCATGTCAGATTGTAGATAATGATACGGCGAATGGGCGTTTTTCGATTACACTCGCAAAGCCGGCGCCTGGTGTAAATACTCATTCTGGCTTGCTTGCAACACTTACCTTTCGAGCACTCCAGCAGTCGCCCTCACCGGTAGAAAATATCCTTTATACTTTTGAGGGTTCTGATGATGCAACCGATTCAGATGTTATTGAGGCGGGTGGTACGGGAAACGATCTTCTTAATAGCGCTACGGGCTTGCGCGCGGTAGTGGGCGCGCCGCTTTGTACGAGTTATACCTATTCTGATTGGGAGACGTGTCAGTCAAATGGCACGCAGACGCGAACGGCGACGGGAGTTCCCGCCGGATGTTCGGGCGGTGTTGATCCGGAAGAAACCACTCGGACGTGTACCTATGTGCCCCCGACCTGTACGAGCTTTACTGAATCCGGTTTTGGCGCCTGCCAACCAAATGGAACGCAGACGCAAACGGTGACCGGCGTTCCCGCGGGATGCACGGGCGGCAATCCTCCGGCATCGAGTCAGTCATGCACCTATATACCGCCGGCGGACAATACGTGCACGAGCTTTACCTATTCCGATTGGGGGAAGTGTACCAAAGGGAAACAGACGCGCTCGATTCTCACCTCTTCTCCGTCCGGATGCACAGGCGGGAGCCCGGTTGTTGAGCAGTCCTGCAAGGGACGGAAGGTGAAAGTTATGGATACGACGATAAGCTTCTCTTCGAAAGAAAAGGTTTTGACGAGCAGCAAGACGATTTCTTTCAGCGGGTCCGATGAGGCGCTTCTCGGCGGCGGGAAGGTGGAACTCTACCGCGAAGGGAAACTCAAGACAACCGTCTCGGCAAAAAGCGACGGAAGCTGGTCGACAAAGGTGAAAGAAAAGAAGAATGACACCTACGAATACAAGGTGCGTTACCTCAACGCGAGTGGAGGTGAAATAGAAGTGTCGGCTACGTTCCGGGTCAAGATAGACAGCGAAGATCCGGAAATAACCGACCTCCCGCTCTTCTTCATGATTGGACGAGGCGAGAAACTCTGGTGGGATGCAAAGGACAATGACGAAATCGATCACTATCGTTATGTCTTCCTCGGAAAGTCGAATTCGACGAAGAGCAAGTCCTTCAATGTTCCCGCGGACGCGCCGACCGGTCTCCATACGTTCCAACTGACGGCCTACGACGAGGCGGGCAATCGAACAGTGAAGCGAATTCTCATTCGAGTTCGATAAGAAGGCTTTATATATCGATTTAATTCATCTCATTTTAGAACACAAATATATGAAGCGAATATCGAGCAAAAAGAGGATGACGAGCTGGATTTTCTTCGGGATTCTTTCTCTCGCCTTCACGGTCTTTCTTCCGGTGGCGCTTGCTCAATTGCCGCCACCTCCACCACCGCCTCCTATGACGCCGCCGGTGCCGACCGGTCTCTCCGGATCATCTCCTTCTCCGACGCAGATCAATTTGTCGTGGACGGCGGTTGTGGACGGGTGGCTCTCGGGATATCGAGTCTATCGCTGTAGTGGTACGGGGTGTACGCCGACCGCGCAGGTGGGAACGACGAATTCGACCACGACGACCTATTCCGATACGGGTCTCACCTCAGGGACATATGTCTACGCCGTCTCCGCCTATAGCGGGTTCGGTGAATCGGATAAGTCAACGTCTGTGACGGTGAGTACGGCGACTCGCACGTATAGTCTTGCGGACTTTACGGCGCTCGTTGCCCAGTGGCTCCAGACGGGGACGGAACTCTCGGCGGATGTGAATACCGATAATGTCGTGAATACGCGCGACCTCGGTATTATGATGAGTTTCTGGAGCGCGACATAGAATTCTCCTTGCTGTGATGAAATAAAAAAGCAGACCTTCTCGGGTCTGTTTTTTTCCTTGGTGCGCTCGGCAGGAATCGAACCTGCGACCTCCCCGATGGCATAATCGGGGCGCTCTCTTCACTGATGATCTTTTGGCTTATAAATATTTCAAGCATTCAATGTGTCCTCGGCAGGAATCGAACCTGCGACCTTCTGGACCGCAACCAGACGCTCTATCCACTGAGCTACGAAGACGAAACCGTTTTTTTGCCATTTAAATATGCAGGAAACGGGAGAGGGTGTCAATGATGGTCGGTTCGTATTTGACTTCGCGGACATTTCGGAGGAGTGTCTCGCGGAGGTCATTGGGGCTCG
>JAYRSG010000051.1:0-4664 GCA_041920175.1 Candidatus Moraniibacteriota bacterium
AAGCTCGTCTGCCGGCAAGTTTGGTTCGTCCCCGAACAAGTCCGATCCGACGACAAACAAACCCAACCCGCCGACGGGAAAATCGAATCCCTCGGCAGGCAGGCCATGCCTACCGGCAGGCAGGCAGACATTCGAGAAAATCGCGCCATCGGCCGTGGAGATTTCCGTCGCCCGAAACGGTTTTTTGAAGCCGTATATGGCATGCTTTCAACAGCTACCGGATAATATCGCGCGCGAACCCCTCGGGATGCTCGC
The DNA here is from genome assembly GCA_041920175.1 of Candidatus Moraniibacteriota bacterium. GTDB lineage: Bacteria > Patescibacteriota > Minisyncoccia > Moranbacterales > UBA1568. The sequence continues at coordinate 256 of JAYRSG010000051.1, forward strand.
CGGCGTCATGACAATCGGCGACCGAAGCGAAAATTCCTCCTACATTGTTAATTTCTTGACATCGCTCGCCAAGAAAGAATATTACGGAAATCCGCGCCGAGACGCCGTCGAAAGTTTTGAAGCGTCTCTTCACAAAGTAAACATCGGACTCGCCGAGCTCGCCAAAGAAGGAAACACCGAATGGATCGGCACGCTCGATGCCGCCTTTTGCGCCGTCGAGCGCAACAACCTTCACTTCTCGGTCGCCGGAAAAGCGCGCGTACTCCTCTTTCGCGATCATCATCTCTCGAGCATCAGCGACGGACTCGCGGACGAGAGCGAGGATCACCCGATGAAAACCTTCACCGATGTCGCCAGTGGCAAAATTTCTTCCGGTGATCGCATCCTCATCACCACTCCCGAACTTTTTTCCGCTCTCTCCGAAATCGAAATTGAACGATCCGGAAACCGTCTTTCGGGTGAACAGTTCGAGCGATTTCTCCGCACCGCCATCGTCAACAAGCTCGATCTCTCGGCGACCGTTCTTATCGATATCGGCGCCGTCGCGGAATATCGGCGACCCGCCGCTCCGAGGCGCGCTCTCGCCACGCTCGAAACCGTTCCAAATGCCTGGAGTCGCGCTATTTTCGACACCTCAAAACAGCATGGCAACAGTATCGAAGCCGAACTCAAGAAGAAAAAAGAAAAACAAAGAGAACACACCGATGACAAAACCGGACATATCTATGTAACCGGAGAAACGCCCGATGGAGAACGGAATGAAATATGGGAACGCTTTCAGCTCTTTGCAGGAGACGCTTTTCGATCGTTTCGGCGCATCGGATCTCTTCTCGGAAACCGCATTTTCTCCGGGGGAGTTTCCGGCGTACGAAGTATGACGCAACTTCTTTCTCGTCTCTTTTCCGCGCTCTTCACTTCTTTCCGAGAATGGCACCAAAAAAGAAAATTTCAAAGGATCATCAAAAAATCGCAATCGGAAGAAGCACCAAAAGAGCCCGAAGAAACAATACCGCGCATCTGAAACGGGATCATTTCAGCGTGTTTGCGAGGGAGGAACCCTCGATGGAGACGGCGCTCGTCGTGTCGTCTGTTTTGTCGGTCGCGGCATCGATGGTGATCCCTAGCGACCCCAACGACAATCATATCCTCGCCGCCGCGCTTGCCGGAGGCGCCGACCTCATCGTCTCCGGCGACCGGCACCTCCTCTCCCTCAAGGAGTTTGAGGGCATCCCCATCGTTCGCCCTGTGGATTTTCTCCGAACTTTGGGGCGTTCGTAAAATTGAATTCGGTTCCTGTTTCCGTACGAGCCCCGATGCATCGGGGCCCGTACAAATTCGAATTATTCGCCCGTACAAAAACGTGTGCGTTTATTATAGCACGAACTGTAGAAGGTGGCCGCCAACCGGCGAACACTTCGCATTTTAAGAGCGAACAATCAATCAAAAGAGAAGAGTTTTCGTCCAAGGAAAAAAAGGAGCACGAAGAGAAGCATGGTTCCGAAAATACCGGCGAACGACATGGCGAGCGTTTCGTTTCCGATCCCAAGAACGACAGCGTCCTCCAGGGGCGAAACAAAGAGTGACACTCCCCTCTCGGGAAACCCCTCCCGCTCCGCCACCCGCTCGAGCCCGTCCGGCGACGACGAGGCAAAAAGCGAGAGAATCCCCCCGACAAAAATCGCAACCAGAAAAACGATTTTCCAATTATTCTCCATAAAGAGAAAACTATTGAACCGCCCCTCTCCAGAAAAAAGAACGCGCGCGTTTGGCAAAGAGAAAGAAATCAACGGAGGGGCGAGCAAACTCACGAAAACCACAAGCGAAAGCTTCTTTGGGTGGTTATTTCCATCAAAAACCGAAAACTCACCTACCAAGCCCCGGAGCATTTCTTGAACGTGCCAAACGCGCGCGTTCTTTTTACAGAGAAGAATCTTTCTCAAAAGCCGCCAGCTTGAAATTCTTTTTGAGGAGAAAAGAGAGAATGCCCGCCGTGAGCATGCCCTCGACGAAACCGATCGCGGTATGCGTCAGAGTCATCGCCGGCAGTACGACCGAGAGGGGCTTCGTACCGGAGAGGGCAATTTCAAACGACGCCGCGACCGCCGCGAGAACAACCGACACCCACGCCGCGACAAACGCACTTCGAAGGAAGAGCCGTTTCGACACCGTCCCTTTCCGGAGAAACCGGAAGAAAGCGTATCCACCGAGCGCGCCGACTACCCCCATATTGAAAATATTCGCTCCGAGCGCAAGTATCCCACCATCGCCAAAAAGAACCGCCTGCGTCGAGAGGAGGACGCTCATCACGAGGAGCGCCTCGAGGGGTCCCACAATGATCGCCGCGAGCACCCCGCCCAAGAGGTGTCCCGATGTCCCACCGCCGATCGGGAAATTCACCATCTGCGCCGAGAAGATAAAAGCGCCCGTCGCCGCCATCCGCCACACCCGCTCGCGCCCGAAAGCCGAGAGCCGCCGACCGAAACTCGCGCCATCGCCGTCGCTTCCCGGAAATGTCGCGAGGCGCATCTTGAGTACCGGAACCTCTTCCAAAAATCGCTTCCGCACGGTCCGAAACGCCGCCATCGCCGCCGTAGCCGACGCTCCCAAAAGCCCCGCCGCCGTTCCGTCATTCAAAAATCCGTCCGGAAGATGCATAGTGTGGTACGAAAAAATTTATTTCGAAACAACCCTCAACAATCGCTCACCGAGACGAAACAACTGCGCCCCGTTTCCCATGAGAAAAAAGAAGAGCGCGCCGTAGACAAGGGTGTTGATGCCGCGACTTTTGGAAAAGAATTTCAGCGCGCTCCCGAGAGACCGGTTCGGAATGAACGGGATACCGTGAAAATTCACCGTCGCGTAGACCTCATCGAGTATGAGATGGAGAAGGTAGCCAACCGCCATGGCGACCCCGAGAAGGAACGCCCGCCATTCGTCAAACCCGAGCCGCGCCGCAAGCGTAAACACCACAAGTCCCGAGAGAAACGCCGCCGGAATCGAATGCGCCATACCGCGATGCCGCGTGAAACGTTTGAATATGGAGCCGAAAACTCCCCACATAATCGTCATCGACACAAGAACCGCTCCCGCGATGTTCAGGTATTCCCCCGGCATCTCTTCGCGCGCCACGAGAAACACGAGTCCACCCACAATGAGCGAGAGCGATCCGAATGTCACGTGAAACGGCACGCCCGAATCGCTGTCCATGTCCGGCAGTATCGCCCCAACCGTCACCATGAGCCACACGAACACGAAAAAGCTCCACGAGGGAGGCGCGATCGCCACACTCATGAGGAGAAAAACGCTCAATACCCCGAGCGCCACCCCAAACGAAACATGCGTCCTGAAACTCGCCATAGAAAACTCTCTACACCTTCCGGCTGTCATAGGCCCAATGAAGGAGGGCTTGGCGCTGGCGGGGGCGGCACGTGAAGTCGTCGGGGCGGCAATTGGCGGCGATCTGCGCGAGGTGTCGCCGCATCGCCTTAAAGCGGCGAATTTGTCGCGCGTCATCCGGGTGCCGCCGCCCACGATAGTAACGACAGTACCACTCGAACCAGCCTTTTGGGTCATCCGGATGAATCCACCCCTTCGCGCGCCACACCGAGATCGGTTCGCTCGCGTTCACCCCGAAAAAATTGAGTTTGGGATCGCGTTTCCCGGGGGCGAGCTTCGCCTTCCGAAACCACTTTTCCGGAAATTCTCCGCGACCATCCCGCAAATAGACGCCGCCGAACACCCCGAGCGCGAGCATCTCTTGCGGCGTGAGATCGGGCTTGAATTCCGGATCGAAATTTTTCCCCTCCGGCTCCGAAAGCTCATATCGATACCCCCGCTGCATGGGATTGTTTACGACAATAATACGAGACCTCATAGAGAATGCTTCCTCGGAAACCACGGGAAAAAGACGCTCGTTTCTTTTTTGTAGGTTTCGAATTCGGGATTTCCCGCCATGCCTTTTTCGAGGAGCGGGATGCCCGAGACGAAGAGAATAAGAATGGTAATCACGAGGGGTCCCGCAATACTTATCCAGCCCACGGGAGTCGAGAGCGCGAGGAAGAATATCCCCCACCAGAGGGTCACTTCGCCGAAGTAGTTGGGATGCCGCGTGTAGCGCCAGAGTCCGGTTTTCAAAACATGTCCGCGATTTTCCGAATTGCGAAGAAATTTCACCAATTGGAAATCCCCAACCGCCTCAAAGAAAAATCCAAGTATCCAGAGCCCGATACCAACCGCGTCAAGGAGTGTCCACGCGCCACCCGGCGAGAGATTGATCGCGACAACGGGGGTGACGACCAGAAGGAGGAGCGCCCCCTGGAGGACGAAGATCTGGAAAAACGCGCGGAGCGGAAACCACGCGCCCCATGATTCTCGCCACAAAGCGTAGCGACGATCCTCCCCTTTCCCGC
>JAYRSG010000052.1:0-7914 GCA_041920175.1 Candidatus Moraniibacteriota bacterium
CTCCTTTGCAAGGAGGGGCAGGGGGTGGTTTGGCTTTGTGGCTCTGACTCGGAACCCCTCCGTCTCGGGTACGAGACACCTCCCCGTGCAAAGGGGAGGAGGACACACTTATCATTTGTCATTTGCCTTCCGGTACACCGCGACATCGTCGGATACATAGAGGAGCGACATTTCTTTCGCTTTGTTGAATTGGGCGGCGTCGTAGTGAGGATTGACGACGACGGTTTGGACATTGGTACTCTCGAAGCATGCCTGACCTTTTGGGGTATTGGGGGCGGAAATCATGAGGAGCGTGCACTGTTCGCGGAGCGTCACTTCATCCGTGTAGCGGCGGAGATACCCTCGGGAGAGCGGGTAGGAATAGTCACGCAGAAAGAAAAGCTTCATCCATGAGTCGGCGACGAGGTAGTTATGATCTTTGAGGATCCACTCGTCGGGCGGGGTACGTCGTGCGAGCCACTCGGACACGGCGAATGTTTGGGTCGCTTCTTTGGCGTTGGTTTCTTTGGGGAGAGTCGCGGCATTGTCAAAGAAGCCGCCGGTGACGAGGGCGAGGAGGAAGAGGACGAATGCGGAGCGAAAGAGATGATTTTGTGCAAAGTTTCCCTCCTTTTCATTCCGAGAATCGCGGAGGAAGAGAAACGCGAAGGCGAAGGCACCGAGGAGGGCGGCGGGAAACGTCGCGTACGTGCCGATGCGATTGGATGGAATGTCGAGGAAGACCGCCCCGGGGAAGAGAATCATAATCATGAGTCCCACGCTCCAGCCGAGGAGAACGGCGCTCGAGAGAGTTTTTTTGATTTTCTTGAGCGGAGATAGGAGAAGGAGAATTATGCCGACGAGCTCGAGTCCGAAGCGCGTGCCACCGACGCTTCCCGCGAGTTGCTCGAGAGAAAGTCCTTCGCGGGTTCCTTTGGAGGGGCTTCCGAGCGCCGTGTCGACCGAAGCGATATCGAGATAGGTCGGCGCGTATGCGAAGAGGAGCATCGCGCCGAGAAAGCCGATGCCGGCAAGCGGAAGCGGGGAAACAAAAAGCTTGAGCCAGGAAAAAATGTCCGCGAGAGCGCCTTTTCTTTTGAGGATAATGAACGCGGCGGCGATGAAAAGAACAACAAAGAGGAAGATGAGCGTCGAGAGATGATGGGTGTAGGCGAGTGTTTCGAAGAGGAGGATTGCCAAGAGAAGGAATGGCGCGCTCTTTTCGCGAAAGGCGCGGAGGAGCGCGAGGAAGATGATGGGAAGGAGGAGATTTCCGAAGAGGTTTCCGACGACGCCGCCCGAAACGTATTTCGCCTCGGGCGACGAGAGCGCCCAGAGGGGTCCCAAGAAGAGGAGGGTGGCGATCATGCCGCGACGGGCGAATGCTTTGGTCCCGAATGTTTCGTGGAAGAGATGATACGCGAGGAGGGAGTATGCAAAAATGGAGATGATATTGACGAGAAACAGGAAGAGCGAGGGGAAACTCGAGAGGAAATCGAGGTCGGTTGCGAGAGAAATCGCCGCGAAGGGGAGGTGCTCGCCCACGACGAAGTCGTCAATCGGTTCTGGCGCGGTCAGGGTATTCTCGCCATTTTCAAACGCGATATTTATTTTTTCATACTGCGGGACGGTTCCCTCGAGCGCTATTTTTTTGCTCCAAAACATGTGGTGTCCCAAGTCGGTCGAGGTGGGAATGATGGTGTCCCAGAGAAATACCGCCTTTATGAAAATCGCGAGGAGGACTATTCCCGCAAAGAGGAGGCCTTCCCGCTTCGAAAACGCGAAGGAATCGAAGAGAGTGAGGCGCTCGGAAAAAAAAGAAAATTTCCATTTATTTTCGCGCCAGAAGAAAAGAAGCAGGGAGATGACAAAGAGTGTCACGAAAGCGAGTATTGAGATCCGCGTTATCGGCACGCCGATTCTCGAGAGGAGAAGAAGACCGAAATCGATAATAAAAACGCCGAGCGCGAAAGAAAGCGCGACATACTCGAGGAGAAAAAATTTCTCCGTCCGACGATGAAAAACGAGAGACAACAACAAAAACCCCGGAAGGAAGAAAAGTCCGGCAATCGCAAGCAAGAAAACGAATTGATCAGAGAGAATGTTCATAAGAAATGAATGAGGTCGCGTTCCCCGGTGATATCTTCGACGGTTTTTCGGATAACTTTTTCGTATCGCTCGCTGATTGTTTTCCAGTCGAAATGAGCGGCGTTGTAGTGGCGGGCTTTTTCGCCGAGGTGTTTCCGCGCCGACTCGTCATCGCAGAGTTTTCGTACTGTTCGGATCCATTCTTCGGCGTTTTCGGGTTCGGCGAGGAGACCGTTTTCGCCGTCCTTGATCGCGTCGGCGATACCTTCGAGACGAGAGGCGACGACGGGTATGCCGGAAGATGCCGCTTCGAGAATCGAAATGCCGAATCCCTCCATGTCGTTCGGGACGCGAATATTCGGCTGAACGAAAATGTCGCCGGTATTCATCAAGATGTCGCGCGCGCGATCGCTCACGTAGCCCAGGAGTTTCACGCGTTCATAGAGACGCGTTTCCTCGATTGCCGTTTTGATGTTGTCGCGATCCGCTCCGTCTCCGGCGACCACGTAGAGAGTTTCTTTGGGAAGAGCGGGAAGAACGTTTCGAATGAACCAGGCGACGCCCTTCCGTCGTGCGAGGCGTCCCGAGGTGAGAATCACCAATCGTTTCCGAGTGTCTTCCCCGATGATGCCCTCGAGATCTTTCTTGGTGAATTCGGGGTGGAAGTGCGCCTTTGGGTCGATGCCGTTCGGGATAAATTCGAATCGATCCCTCGGGATGCCGTGTGCAACGCCGATACGAATCGTTTCGTTGCCGACCGCGATCAGGCGATCGAGCTTGGGGAGGAAAACGCGCACCCAAAGGAGTTGGTAGAGAAAGAAGGGGTAGGTGATATCGAGTCCGTGGACGACAGAAATGACAGCTTTTTTTGTGTAGAAAAGTTTTACCGCCCAGCCGACGATCGAGAGGACGCCGTCGCCCAAGAGAATGGCATCGAAACGACCGGCACACACCAGTGCTCGGAAGAGTGCGTAGGGCAAAAAAATCGGCAGGAATTTCTTCCCGAAACGATTGGCAATGGTTGTTATCTCGCCGTGCTTTTTGAGCCACACGGAGAGCGCGTAATTCTGGTTCTCAATCCCGCCCACGACCGGCGGATACGCGCGAGAAATGAAGAGAATGCGAAGGGGCATAAGTAGCGAGTAGACAGGAGTGAGTAGTTAGTTGTCATTTGTCACTTGTTTTTTCGTAACGAGTTTTCTTGGCGAGGTACATGTGTTCTTCGATGAGGCGGCGGTTGGACTTGACCATGTCGGCGAGGAGGGCGAAGACGACGAATTGGAGACCGATCACGAAGGAGATGGCGGAGAAGAAGAGATAGTTCCTGTACGGGGAAATTTTGAAATCTTGGAAATAGAAACCGAGGAAAACGAGGAAGAAGACGACGGCGATGCCGAGGAGGAAAAATCCCGGAATGCCAAAAAACTTCATCGGGCGAACATCGCGAATCGCGCGGACAATAATGCGAAATCCGTTGGAAACAAACTTGAAAACGCTCTTGGTCATTTTCGATTTTCGGTCGGCGAAATAGGTGACTTCGACGGGAATCCAGATGATTTTGAGCCCCTTGCCGATCGCATCGATGATGACTTCTTGGGTATAGGTGAAGTTCTCGAGGAGGTTGAGGCGGAGGAGCGCTTCGCGGGTATAGGCGCGAAAGCCGCAGGTGAGGTCATCTATCGGTGTTTTGAGAAAACTTGAAATAACTCGCGCGGCGAAACGGTTCAGAGTGTCTTTGATAAAGGGAATGTTTTTCGCCTCGTGATCCCCGAATCGATTCCCGATAACGATATCGGCTTCGCCGGAAATGACGGGCGCGAGGAGTTTTTCGATGTCTTTGGGGTCGAATTGTCCGTCGGCATCGATATTGACCATAATGTCGGCACCCGCTTCGAGTGCCGCCTCGACCGAGGTGCGGAACGCTCTTCCGAGTCCCATGTTGCGCGGGTGAGTGACGATTCGATCCGCGCCGGCGTCCTGCGCGACGCGCCCCGTGTGATCGCTCGAGCCGTCGTCCACAACCTGGAGGACGACCTCATCGATACCTTCAAACGACCTCGGAATGCGCCGAATCGTCTCGCCTATTTTCTCCGCCTCGTTGTAGGCGGGGATGTTGATGACTAATTTCATAAAGAGAAGTTATTTTACGTTTGATTATTTTGTTCATGTGTTTCGCTTCGTAGAGACGCCCCGATGCATCGGGGCGTCTCTACAGTCTTTTTTTTACGAGTTTGCCGAATTCGAAACAAGCGACGGGGCATTTGGCGTTTTCGGCGCCTTCTTTTTGGATGGTTTTTTGGCATTCGATCGCGACGCCGAAACAGCGACTCTGGCTTTCCTTTACGTAGTTCCAGTCTATTTCATAATCGAAGAAATTCAAAAGGAAACTCCCGACGACGGAAATTCCGATGATCCAGATGATGAGACGGATGAGGGAAAACATGGCGAATTGGTTGTTTGGTTGTTTGGTTGTTTGGTTGTTGGGGAGTCCGGTTGTTTGGGAATGCGTTTGAAAGAATTGGCTAAGGCATCGTCGCAAATTAATTTCCTCTATTCACAAGCAAACAAATACGATGGTTCTTTGATGATAGTTGTATTTTTGTGGAAGTTATTTTGCGACAGTGTCTAAATCACCAAACCACAAAAAAACCAAACGACGAATCTACCGGCCGATTCCTTTGTACACAATTCCTGCTTTCCTAAAAGCGTTTCTGTCGAAGGTGTTTTTGCCGTCGATGAAGACTTTTATTTTGTGCTTCTTGAGGAGGGCGGGAGTGAGGGCGTCTCTGAATTCTTTGTGGTCGGTCGCAAGGATGAGGGCGACGGATTTTTTGAGGATGGCGTCGAGTGATTTCGCGCTCGAACGGTCGAGGATATGCGGGTCGAAGGTTTCGACTCTGGCGCCGTGTTTTTTGAGATGCTCGATGATGCGGATGGAGGGGGATTCGCGCACGTCGTCGACATTCGCCTTGTAGGCGATGCCGAGGACGCCGACCGTCGTACCGTTTACCGGAAGTTTGACAGCGTTTAACGCATCCTGAAGGAGTTCGACCGTATAGCTCGGCATATCGTTGTTGATTTCGCGGGCGAGGCGGAGGAATTTGTGGTCGAAGCCGGCGCGCTTGGCGCGTTCTATTAAGTAGTACGGGTCGACGGGGATGCAGTGACCGCCGACGCCGCAGGAAGGGAAGTGCGCGAGGAAGGAGAAGGGCTTCGTGGCGGCGCCTTCTATCACGTCCTTCACGTCGATGTCGAGTCGGTCGAAGGATCGGGCGAGTTCATTGACGAAGGCGATATTGATGTCGCGAAAAGAATTCTCGACGACTTTGACGGCTTCGGCAGAGCGGATGGATTTCATCGGGCGAATCTCGCCGTCCACGATCGATCGATAAAATTCGAGCGCGCGACGGAGTCCGGTTGCATCGAGCGCGCCCACGACGCGCGGGATATTCGTGACGTTCCAGACTTCGTCTCCGGGATTGATGCGTTCGGGACAGTGCGCGAGAAAGACATCTTTACCGATACTATGTTTCGATTTTTCAAATATCGGGACGACGATTTCTTCGGATACTCCCGGATTCACCGTTGATTCGAGGATGACGAGCGCGCCTTTCTTGAGATTCCCCGCGATCGTTTCCATCGCTCCGACGACCGGAGAGAGATCGGGCAGGTACAGTTCGTCAACCGGCGTCGGAACGCAGACCAAGACAATGTCGGCTTTTTTGATTTCTTTGGGATCGGACGATGCCGGGAAAAGATGTTTCGGAAGATTTTCTTCGAGATAGCGATCTTCGATTGGACTTTTCCCTTTGTTGATGAGAGTGTTTTTCTTTTCATCGAGGTCGAAACCGGAGACAGAATAGCCTCTTTCTCGAGCGCGGACGGCGAGCGGCAATCCAACATATCCCAAACCGACGACGCAAATCGTCTCTTTCCGTTTCTCTTTAACCTTCATAGTCTTTTCTTTACGAATCAACCCTTTCTACAGAACATTGTACGGAAAATCGAAGAAAAAGTCGAGGTATGATACGCCCTGCACCCAAATTCGATTGCCTTCCCCTTATGTGGAAACGAATACGAATTCGGGATCGGGTACGGGCCCCGATTCATCGGGGCACTTACACCATCGGGTTCAAAAACAGAAATCGTGTTATAATGTTTCCATGCATTTCGAAACACAACCCGCCCGCACCCCGACATCATCGGGGAACGAGGCGGGCGGGCTCCCGAATTCCAATTTCCGACGTATGCGATTTTTCACCTGGACATTCATCGTCCTCGCTCTCACCCTCGGCGCGGGGGCGTATTGGTTTTCTACGGGAAAGTACGAGGGGCAAGCCGCCGAGACGATCAATGCCTCCAAAGAAACCGTGATGACGAATACGCTCGTCGGGTATGAGACGTTTATGGGCGTGAGTTCACCGGCACTTGCCGAAAAGTGAGTCTTCTGCTAGATTACCTCTAGAAGTAATCAAAAATGATATCTTTTAGCGGTTATTATGTATATTAAGCCCCTCATAGATTCCGGAAAGACCGTATTCTCCCTGGCGGATTTCCGCCTTCTCTGGCATATCGATAACCCTTCTTATCTTGGGACGATTGTGGGTCGTCTTTTTCGACGCGGAGAAATTCAACGAATCTCTCACGGTCTCTATGTGCTAAATGATCGTTTTGACCCCCTGGAACTCGCCAACAAAATAAAATCGCCTTCCTATGTGAGTCTCGAGACGGTGCTTCGAGGTGCCGGGGTTGTTTTTCAGGATACCGGAAAGACGATTTTTTCCGTTTCCAACGACTCGCTTTCTCGAGAAATTGCCGGTCGCACTTTTGTCTATGCCACTCTGCGGGATGTTATTCTCTCCAATCCGCTCGGCATCGAGCACCGTGGAATGGCGATGATCGCCACTCCCGAGCGCGCGCTCTGCGATCGGCTCTATCTTTCCCCGAATACCTCCTTCGATAATGTACGCGCTCTTGACTCGAAGAAGCTCCTCGCGCTCTCGACTCTCTACAATGCTCGCACGGAAAAAGAAATCAAAAACATTATTCATACCATCAAACGCCATGCTGAACGTTAAACTCCACCGAAAAGCACTCTTCAATATTTTGCGAGACATCTGTCGCTCGCCGATCGGGGCATTTCTCGGCTTCAAGGGCGGGACGATGCTGTACTTCTTCCACAATCTCGACCGATTTTCGGTGGATTTGGATTTTGATCTCCTCGAGGGCGCGGATGAAAAGAATGTGCAAGACGGTGTTCGAGAAATTCTTCGTTCTTTCGGAAACATCAAGGATGAATACTTGAAAGAAAACACGATTTTTTTTCTCCTTGACTACGGTACGGGGGAGCAGAATATCAAGGTGGAGATTTCGCGAAGGATCTTTACGGAAAATCATTACGAGGTGCGAAACTTTTATGGCATGAGCATCCGCGTTCTCTCACTCGAAGACTCCTTTTCTCACAAATTGGTCGCCGCTACCGAGCGAAAGAGTTTCGCCAATCGTGATTTTTACGACATCTACTTTCTCCTGAAAAACAATGTTTCTTTTAACGAAGCGATTATCCGCCTTCGCACGGGGAAAAGCGGACTTGAGTACCTCGCTTTTTTGCGAGGCTTTATAGAAAAGCATCTCACGCAAAAGACGGTACTGGCGAATATGGGCGAGTTGCTCGATGCCAAGCAAAAAGCATGGGTGAAAGAACACCTGAAAGAAGAGCTCTTGGCGTTTCTTGATTTTACACTCGCCGAGCAGGGTATTTCAAAAAAAGTGTTCGATGGTGGGTGATACGATAACGAACGGAACCGAAAACCGTGCTATAATTCCCTTATGCACTCCGAAACACAG
>JAYRSG010000053.1:0-12283 GCA_041920175.1 Candidatus Moraniibacteriota bacterium
AACGGGAGAGAGTCTCGGAAAACGCATCCGCGAAACCAAGCTCCAAAAAATCCCCTACACCCTCGTCGTCGGCGACCAAGAAATCGAATCAAAAACCGCAAGCGTCGAATCGCGAGACACCGGCAAGCTTGGCGCCCTTTCAATTGAAAATTTCCTAATCCAAATTCATCAAGAACAAACCGAGCGACGTTAAAAACTCAAAAAACTCCCCGTTCTTCGGGGAGTTTTTGATTTCGCATTATACCATTTCTAAAAAATACTTTTTCTTTTTCTCTTGCCAAGGAGATTGCAAAAAAGAATTTTTCGAAATCTTACGTACTCGTATATAAGAAAAATTCTTTTTTGCGATCGACGAACCAAAGGAAGATATTTCCTGAAATGGTATTATTCATTCCCCATTCTCCCTTCCCATTTCCACTCGCGACTTCCAAAAGAAGTATCCGACGACGATGAAGGTAATGAGGGGCGCCACAAAAGGTGGCACATGCGCACCGAAGGCTTCGAGGAGCATAATCGTGCCGAGCGACAAAACCGAATACATCGCGCCATTTTTGAGATAAGCATACTTTTTGATCCGCTCGATATTCCCGATCGTAAACTGTCGCACGGCAAGCGCGCCCAAACTGTTTCCAATCAAAATAAGCGGCACCGAAAAGGTAAAAGCGAAGGCGCCCAAAACACCGTCAATCGAAAACGTTGTATCAATCGCTTCGAGATAGAGAAGCTTGCTCACGTCCGAAAGTGGACGCTTCGAATCGAGAAGTTTTCGTTCGCTCTCTTCCGCCTGCTGTTTGAATCCGTGCGTGATGAAAAACGCCGTCGAGCCGACGACCGCCCCAAATGCAGCCATGGGGTTTTCCCCGATTGAAAACCACACCACCGCCGCCAAGATCACCGACACCACCGCATAGAACCACACTCCCTGCGAGTGAAAAAACTTCTCCCCAACCAAGCCGTATTTCTTCTCCTCCATAAAAAGCCAGTGGAAGAAGAGAAAAATCAAGAAAACGCCCCCACCCATAAGAAGAACCGGCGCCGCTTTTTCGACCGCCTTCACGACTGACGGATCGCTCGAGAGCGTTGACGTAAACGCCTCCATGGGTCCGAGTCCCGGCACCGAGAGCCACACAATAAGCCACGGCAAGAGTCCTCGCACCACGAACACGGCAAAAAAGAGTCCCCAGGTAAGAAACCATCGCTTCGCTTTTTCCCCCATCGTCCCCAAAACCTGCGCATTGATAATCGCATTGTCGACACTCGACACGGTTTCAAAGAGAAAAAGCCCGAGAATAATAAGAGAGAGAGAAATAAAATCCATACCGGATATAATACCAAAAAAACCGAAAACAAAAAAATTCACTCTTCTTCCAACAAGCTTGATTATCTCTCCTTCTTTTTCTTCTTTTTTTTCTTTTCTTTCTTATCGTGACGATCTTTTTCATCGCCGGAAATGTTTTTTCCAAACCGATCTTTGAGGGCATAGATATCCGTCGGAACCGGATTATACGTATTGAAGAAGGTTTTCGGATAGCGATCAAGCACGCGATTCAGAAAATCCCGCCATATGGGCGCGGCGACATAGACACCGTCGGCGCCTTGTCGCATCGGCGAATTGTCATTGTTCCCTGCCCAGACGGCGACCGCGAGAGAGGAGGTGTACCCAACAGTCCACGCATCACGAAAATCCTGCGTCGTTCCTGTCTTTGCGGCAACCTCTCCTTTGGGGAAAGCAAGTGGCCCTCCGGTCCCAAAGATGGGCGCGCGGAGCGAATCGTCCGAAAGAATCGTATTCATACGTCGCGCCACCTCCGGTGAAAGCACGCGGGACTCTTCCACGGACGGCACTTCCCGAAATGATCCGTCAGAACTTTCAATCGAGAGCACGAATCGCGGCGCGCGGCGCACGCCTTCGGACGAAAAGACGGCAAACGCACTCGCCATATCAAGCGGTCGCACTTCCGCTCCTCCCAAAACAAGCGCAAGTCCGTACGGTCGCATGTCATCCAAAGTCGAAATACCAAGCCGGCGCGCGAGCTCAATCACATCCGAAACGCCCGAGGCGGCGAGCGTCTGCACCGCCGGAATATTCAAGGACTGCGGAAGCGCCGCTTTCATCGGGAGCGCCCCGCGATATCGTCCGTCATAGTCTTTGGGAATATAGTCGCGCCCCGTTCCGTCGGGACCGAAATTGGTCGGCACATCATAGACGATCGTCTCCGGCTCGTAGCCTTCTTCGAACGCGCGCGCGTACGCGAACGGCTTGAACGCCGAACCGGGTTGTCGCTCGCGAAGAGTCACATTCACCTTGCCGTCAATATCCGTATCAAAATAGTCGCGACTTCCCACCATCGCGACCACATCTCCGGTCGGCACGTCGACCGCGACGAGCGCGGCGTTCTCCGCGCCATACGAACGATTCCTCGCAACTCCGTTTCGAACCGCCTCCTCCGCTTCGCGCTGAAGATCAAGATCAAGCGTTGTCCGGATGGAAAGTCCGCGCGTTTCAAGAAATTCGCGTCCGTGATACTTCTCTAATTCATCAATCACCGCAAAAACGAAATGCGGCGCGCGAATCGACGCCGAGGGCGGCTTGATTTTCCGCACGGTATTTTCATTCTTCGAAAGCGCCACCTCATACGGAGAGAGGAATCCGTCTTCGGCAAGACGAGAGAGTATCGATTTCTGTCGCACGAGAAGCTCTTTTCGATTGCTCCCGTACGGCGAATAATAGGTCGTCGCCCGCGGAAGCGCGGCAAGGAGTGCCGCTTCATCGAGAGAAAGTTCCCTCGCGTGCTTCCCGAAAAACACCTCGGACGCTTTTTCGATTCCGTAGGCGTTCGATCCGTACGGAACCGTATTGAGATAGAGATCGAGAATTTCGTCTTTGGTGTAAATGCGTTCGATTTTGATCGCGAGTATCGCTTCGCGCAATTTCCGCGCGTAGGTTTTTTCATCGGAAAGATACGCGAGACGAGCAAGCTGTTGCGTAATCGTCGAAGCGCCCTGTTCGATGCGTCCGCTCTCCCAATTGGCGCGCGCCGCACGAAAAATCGAAAAAACATCCACGCCGAAATGCCGAAAGAAATTCCGATCCTCGGCAGCCACCGTCGCCCTCCGCACCGTATCCGGTATATCATCGTGCCCGATCACAATCCGGTTTTCTTCGCCGTGAAGTTCATAGAGCAATTCCGTTCCCGTCCGATCAGAGATACCCGATGTTTGCGAGAGTCGCCGATCGAGCAATTTGGTAACATCCGTCGTTTCCGAAAAAAAGAGAAGCAAAAAACCGAGCGCCGTTCCGACGCTCGCAAAAAATGTCCAGTACGCGCATTCAAAAATGAAAGAAGAAAAAATCCTTCGTAGTCTCCCCCTCATATTGCTCACGCCAGATTATCTCAAAGCCTTCCATACATACATGCCGAGACCGCAAAAAATAATTTTTCTCTCGTTTGCTCCGATAGAGAGGAGCATGTGAGCCCCGATTTTTTCGGGGTGTGGTCGAGGCAACTCCAAAGGAAACAAAGATTAAGATAATTTGATATCAGACAAAGAAATGAACCGAGAATTTCAGTATAGAGATATTTTCCGTTTCCGGAAATATTGACGCGGAGAGGATTTTGATGTATACTGGACTCGTTGGAAGATACGAAACGGGTGAGGCCGAAAGGCCACGCCCGTTTTTTGTATCTTCTTCTTAATCCGTAAGTCGTTCACTATGGAGCAAACAATGCTCATGGGTGAAGGCGAGGGTCAAGTGTGCACCCATGAAAATGGATGCAACTGCGGCACCTCGACTGAAGGACCGAAGGAGGTCGAGCGTGAAGAAATGCAACTCGCATTTCTCCTCGCGCTCATGCCCCTCGTCGTCCTCACCTTCTTCGGACAAGTCGGTCTCATATAATATTCGACCGACTCGTCCCGCTTTTCCCCTTGCAAAAAATCTCCCCGAAAGAGGAGATTTTTTGTCCAACAATCGTCATCCCCGCGAAAGCGGGGATCCAGTCACCACTCACGCAAGAGCACGTTTGCAACATGCTCTTTTTATTTCTGCAAACAAAGTAGAGCGAAATTTTCTTTTCTGTCCTGCAAGTAATTCAGTCCGTAGAAACCAAAGGAGCATGTTGCAAACATGCTCCTGCATAAGATTCTCAATTTCAAAATGCGAGTCTTCGGCTAACCTGCTCATTGTTCATTTCCACCAACTGGCAGACCTGCTCCCTGCTCATTGTTTCCTGTTGCCTGTTGACTGTTATCTGTTGACTGCTCACTGCCCTCTCTCGGTTGTTCAACAACCACTTCTATCGTTTTATTCTTCGACATTTCGCCAAACCACGCTTGTCCCTCGCGAAGCATTTGCCACTGAAATTCATACATTCCCGGCCCTTCCGGCGCCGTCACCGTAAATCCGAAGGTGATTTTCTTTTTGGGCTTCACGCTGTTTCCCGGAAAAATGAAGACTCTCCCGCCCCAAACCGCATTGTCCTGGGGATTCTGCGAGCCCAAGCGGTATCCCTTTTCGTCCGTCCATTCGGTCGTTCCGGTATTCTTCATGGTGACCGACACCTCATATTGTCGCCCCGCGACCATCCGCTCCGGAACATTTTGATCTTCAAAATTCGCGTCATCCCGTTCTTCTTTTTTGCCACCTTCCGCGAGCGACGCTTCGGAATCAATCGGGATGCCGGAAAGAGAAGCGACATTTTCCACGGCAATTCTCGGGAGCGTCGTTCTTCGCAAGAGTTCATTCATTACGTCTTCATCCTTGCAAGAGTACCGATTGTCCGGAGAATAGAAACTTTTCTTCGCGCCGTAACAGCCGCCGTTCTTGTCATAGAGCGTCGCCAAAAACGGAAAGAGAAATCCCGTTTTCCCTTCTTGCGTATTGAATTTCTCATGAAGTTTTCGGAGCGCCTTCGCGCGACTCTCGGAATCCATACCGGCAAAAACCGCCATATCATCGCCCTCGATACCGCTCCAATCAAGATGGAGAAGCACCATATTCGCGTGCTCGGAATATTTTTTGTGCCAGAGAAGCGCCCAGCACCAACCATCATACCGAGACGCGCAGGGCTTCTCTTCGACATCGCCGTTTTTCGCAATGCCGACACCGCCTTCGATATAGTCGAAGAGTTCGAGATACTTCTGACTCGTAATGGTATTGGTTTGCGCGCCGATCGCGATTTTCATCCGCCGCTCCCCGGCGTATTGCCGCATTTCTTCGAGAATCCCCGGGGCGCCCTTTCGATCGGCATCTTGAAACGCGATTTGACCGAAGAGGAAACTCCGAATTCCCAAATCCATCGCCTTTCGCGTCACATCCCGCACATACGCGCGATAGTCATCGCTCGCGAAAGACGCTTTACAGGTATTCTTCCCCCAAAATCCGACGCTCTCCGGAACGCACATATCCGAGAACTTGAGCACGCGATTCTCGAGCGAAGAATAATATTCCGCCTCCGTATTGAGCGCCTCGGAAATGAACATGCCGTAGACGACATCCGGCTTCTCGATGAGGCGCTTCACTCGGCGCGCGAGTTCGAAGTCCGGCGGATTGAGCCACGACTCGAGCGCGCGATGCAAATAGAGACATTCGGAACGGTTGATGAGATCAACCGATGCCCTGGTGTCTCCGCCATACCCCGAGAGAAGTCCGTCCGCGACACACCCGCGAAGTCGCATTACCTCGAGAAGCCCCGCCGGATGCTCGACGCTCGCGCCCGATTCGGATTCGATATCGAGCGAGACGAGCCACACGAGACTGATAATGACACCCGAGAGAAAAGCGAGGAGCGCCGTCCCCTTCCACGTCTTCACGCGGATTCGCTTCATCGCGACGAACTTCTTCCCCCACCAGCCATGCACTTCCCGAGCGACCATATCAATCTCGCGCACGCGCGGCTCCCGATCATCATCGATAAATCTTGGTACTTGATCCATGATTCTATCATAGCAGAAAAACGGTCAGCAGTCAGCAGTGAGCAAAAACCATTCCGTTCACGGAATAGTTTTTGCCGTTGTCACTTGTCAAATGTCACTTGTCACATGTCACTTGTCAAAAGTTACTTTCTTCGCATAGTACTCTACATCCGCCACCCATTTCTCTTCCGAATCGTCGAGCGGCGTATCAAGAAAGCCTCGCTTCCATACGACGAGCTTCCGGGGCGTGTCGAGGCCCTGATCGAGGAGTTCCCGGAGGCGCGCGGCGACCGCCGCAACCGCCTCCCCGGGCGAATCGAAACAACTGTACCCCGAGTCGGTCGTGTTCTCGGGACCGCGATAGCCCCAGTAGTTGTAACACGTCTTCCCATTTTTTTCGGGAGCGAATTTCCCCCAATTGCTCTCTTTTTTGGCGATCGCAACGAGAAAAGTCGCGACCGATACATCGTGCGCCGCAATATACGGAACCATTTTCTCGATCGGATGCCCCGCAACCAAGCGACGAATGTTCAATTCGAAAGAATTTGCCGGAGCGGAAAGAGATTGAATCTCATTTTGCGTCTGTTTTCCAAGCGAAACGAGATATATCGTCGTTCCAAGCGAGAGCGAAAAAAGAAACGAAAGGAAGAAAAGATTCCGATCCGATCGCCGAAAAAAATTTGGGAAAGATAAAAAATATTTTGTTTTTGACATACCTCAAAAAGAAAAGCGGACCTTTTGCCCGCATTTCTCTGTACATTCAATAGGGAGCGGGCGACCGCCCCGAAAGTATTCGGGGTTTCCTCTCGCAAAAGCTCGTCTCAAGAATCGTAAAAAGCAAAAGAGCGAGAGACGGGAATCGAACCCGCATATCTAGCTTGGAAGGCTAGCGTACTACCACTGTACTACTCTCGCCAAAAGCCTCCCACAGTATAGCGCCATCGAGACAAGGCTGTAAAGAGAACTCACCCCGTCCCCGCCCCGACCTATGGCGTCACTTCATTCCAGTACGGCTTCGAACAAAAAGATCGGCAAGAGTCCAACGACGAAAACTCATCGGCGGGACAGCTATTTCCAAGATGATTATTAGAAGAACATACACCACCTTCCTCGCATGACCAACATAACACAAAAACAGGAGGAGATTGAACCTGAACATCCGCCTCTGCATCGAAATTTGAACCAAAAAGAGTATGAGTAGCCCCTATAGTAGACATTCCCTCGGCAACAGGCGTTACCAATCCCGAAGAAACCGTCACAAAGGACGGACCAGTCACCGACCACGTCGTCGCGGTATCATTTGTTACATCAAGAAAAATAGGTGATTCACATGTCTCTGTCCCAATCGGATCAGAGAAAAGTCGGGCCTGAAACTGTTCCGGCCCTCCACCGACAACCAAAATCCGTGAACTGGGACAAATAAGAAGCACCGGATCGTTCCCTCGAGAGGCGGCGCAAGAAGCATTCCCGCCACCGTTTTGACCAAGACAAGTCCATGTCGAGGACAATCCTTTATCCGGAAAATCCGGATCACTTCCTCCAAGATCGCCCTTTTCACAAAACGGTTCACCGCCGGGAAACACCGACTCAAACCAGGAATAATGCTTCGCTACATCGGTATTGCATTGTCCAACAACCGCCCCCGCCTTATTCGCATAACAATAATCAATCGGGTTTTCCGACCATCCCGGCTCACACCACCATGTCCACTGAGCTATTCCGGGATTAAAAACAAAATCTCGCGGAGTTCCGTCATCGCATAATTTCCAATTTGGAGGGGGATTAAGAGAGGCAAGCGTTTGCCCATCAACCAAACTCCCACACACCGAGTGTCCTGCAAAAACAGACGCTGGCAGTCCAAAAAAGAAACCTATTGCCAAGAGTGTCACATAAAAAATTTTCATACTTGTTTTCAAAAAAATCAGATAAAATTCCGAGATGACCAAAAGATTTATCGAACAACCTCTATCTGCTTTACCAAGAGACAGTTTGTTTCCGAGGCTTCGCCATAAAAATGCATAACCACACGATTACCACTCGTAACGTTATCCGAACCAATGGTTTTTTCATCCGAGAGAAAAAATGAAAACACTTTTGAAGGAATCGGGCTAGGAGCCGATTTTCCTTTTGATCGTCCCAATTCCGAAATATTGGTCGGAACCGAAACCTTCACGCGCTTCCCGGCAGTCGATGGCAGTATTTCAACGACAGTTCCCGAGAGAGTCGAAATCGGAAAAACTTCAGCACCTGAATTTTTCACACGACTGTTTCGAAATACATTTATGAAATTACTTTCCGAACTCATTACCAATATCTCCCTCAGAATAAACCACATAAGCCCCAGAAAAACGGCAAAAAGAAACCCGATGCACACAAGAAAGAAATCTCTTTGCTTCGGCTTCACATTTTTTAGCGAGGAAAAATTCATCATAAAATTTTTGTTTTTAAATTTTCGAAACTTGACAACGAGAGTATACCAGAAAAATTTAAAAGAAAACAGGGATGAGATTTTTTATGTCAAGGCCAAGAACGAATCCTGACATTCCTCTTCTTGCCCTTTACATTTTGCATTTTGTCCGCCAGCCGGCGGATTGAATTTCCCACTTCTCACAATCCCACAAACGGATCCTGCTTTATACTCTCTTTCTCAATACCGAATTCGGCAAGTATTTTTTCCATCGCTTTGGTAAAGCCCGGCGTCCCAACGAGATAGAAAAGTGGCGCCTTTACATCAGGGAGATACTTCGCAAGCATTTCCGCCGTGATAAACCCTCTTTCCCCCTCCCACGGTTCGTGAGACGTCTCCATATTCGTCATCGTGAGAACGCTCTTCACCCGAATATTCGGGAATTCTCCACACATTTCTCCAAGAAACGCCGTGTCTTCGGGACGATAATTTGAATAGAACAGGAAAAATTCCCGCGAATCGCGATCAAAACTCGCCTGTCGCAGAATACTCCGCGCCGGCGTCACCCCGATACCGCCGACCAAAAATACGACCGGACGCGTATCATTCGGAACGAGCGTGAAATGTCCGACGGGCGCGCCAACAATCATCTCGTCCCCAGGTTTCAGCCCGGCAATCGTTTGTTTGTAGCCGGTTTCGGAAATTCGCATCGCAAACAAGAGATGGTCATCCGACGGCGCCGACGCGATCGACATGCATCGATTCGGCCCCTTCGAATCCGGCTCGACCAACTTCGGCACCGACAGCACGACATATTGCCCCGCGACAAAAGAAAAATCGCTCGGCTTTTCGAGTTTCACCGCAAGCGTCTTCTCCGCCACCGCAAATGTTTCGATAACTTTTGTTGAAAATGTTTTCATAACCATAAACTCACAACAAACAACTCACAACGAATACGCCAACAAAAAAGAACGGGGTCATTTGTTGTAAGTTGTAAGTTGTACGTTGTAAGTGTTGTGAATTACTCCGGTCGGGCTGCTGGCCCGCCAGCTGGCGGGGAATCCAATCTACCCCGCACATTCTCCGTCGGAGAACTGGGAGTCGAACCCAGACTACGTGCTCCCAAAGCACGCGTACTACCGCTATACTATTCTCCGAAATTGCGGGGCGTACTTTCCGGTACTACGACAGCCCGAAACATTTCCAGATTACCATGCGCCAACACCCTCTGTCCAACCGATTTTTGACAAAAGATTTCCGCATGCTACAAGTAAGACGACTGATCGCAAATTTGTTCTTTGACAATCTCACGCGGAAGGAAAAAATATGGGCGCTATTCCTTGGATACCTCGTACGGAAAAAAACAAAGAATCTGAACAAAAAAGTCCGTCCGCCATTTTGAAAACATGGGAAAAAGAAAATGTTCCCATTGAAATGCGGGTGTGCCCGTTCACGAGGCTCGTAACTTTGCGCGCCGGAACGCGGCAGTCTTTCTCAATTTTTGATTATTCTCTCGCAAAAATAGGCAAGAGGAAAGTACTCTTGACAAACGCTCTCACGGGAACCAAGGAGTTTCGACATTCAGAACTTATTCTCGAATCGTTGCGAGGGGAAATCCTCTATTCACCTTTCTCGAACTAATCGGGCTTCCGAAACCGGAAGCCCTTTTTAAACTTTTTCCAAAAGCAAAATCCCCCTCCTCGGGGGATTGTGCTCCTATCTTTTGTTTCTTGTACCGCACAGCCGAAAGCTCCACATAAAATTTTCACAAAATTGCCACAAAACTTTTCTGGGCAATACGCAAAAACAGTAAGCGTCGCTGTTTGCGGCATCATCTCTATTTCACGGCATCTTTCAAGGTCTTGCCAGCCGTAAATTTGGGAACCGTCATTGCCGGAATATTGATCTTCGCCTTCGTCTGCGGATTGATCCCGACGCGAGCGGCGCGATTCGAAACGCGGAACGTGCCGAAACCGGTCACCGTCACCTTGTTCCCCGCGCGCAATTCCGCCGTCACCACATCCACGAACGCCTCGACGACCGCGCTCACATCTCGCTTCGAAAGATCCGTCTTCTCGACGATCGCGTGCGTCAACATATCCTTGTTAATGTTCTTCGCCATAGTCTCCACCTGCCTTTCTAGATTGCCCCGGCGCAAAATATTTCTCTTTCGCCCGGGATTTCGTTTTATGCTTCACCATTCTAGCCTCTTCCTCAAAAGAACGCAAATCATCGCGCGTACTCCACCGCGCGCATCTCCCGAAACACAATCACGCGAATTTCTCCCGGGTATTTGAGCTCCTCTTCGATGCGCTTCGAAATATCCTTGGCAAGTTTCATGGCACCCAAATCATCCGTCTTCTCGGGACTCACAAAAATGCGAACCTCTCGCCCCGCCGAAAGCGCGTACGAACGCTCCACCGCTTCGAATGAATTGATGAGCGCCTCCAAATCTTCGAGTCGCTTAATATATTTTTCCGCCGTTTCTTTGCGCGCTCCCGGACGCGCCGCCGAAATCGCGTCGGCCGCCGTCACGATATACGATTCGAGCGACGAATGCGGATACTCGTCGTGATGACACCGCATCGCCTCGATCACTTCTTTCGCGACACCGAACTTCTCAAGAATGCGAATGCCGATTTTGACATGCGTCCCCTCAATCTCGTGGTCCACCGCCTTCCCGATATCATGGAGGAGTCCCGCCTTCTTGGCAACGGCGACATTGCCGCCGAGTTCGGCCGCGAGCGCTCCCGCGATCGCGGACACCTCGAGCGAATGCGTCAAGACATTTTGTTTGTAGCTGTAACGAAAATGAAGCCTCCCCAGAATATAGAGGAGCTTCGGGTGAAGCCCCGGAACACCTGCGTCATACGCCGCCGCTTCTCCTGCCTCGCGAATTTTATTGTCCACTTCCTTTTTCGCCTCTTCCACCACCTCTTCGATTCGGGCCGGATGAATGCGACCGTCGGCGATGAGTTTTTCAAGCGCGATTTTCGCCGTCTCGCGACGCACGGGATCGAATCCGGAAATCAAGACCGTCTCCGGCGTATCGTCGACGACGAGCTCAACGCCCGAGAGCCGCTCGAGCGCGCGAATATTGCGACCTTCTTTTCCGATAATCTTTCCCTTCACATCATCCGACGGAAGCTGCACCGTCGTCGTCGTAAATTCAGACACATGCGAACGAGAATACCGCTGAATCACCTGCGCCATAATGGACATCGCCTTTCGCTCCACCTCCTCCTCGCCTTCCTTCTGGAGTTTCGCCATTCGCTTCACGATCGCGTCTCGGTTTTCTTCCTCCGTCAATTGAAAAAGAATATTTTTCGCCTCTTCCTTTTCAAGACCGGCGATTTTTTGAAGCCGAACCAATTCCTCTTCGCGCGCCTTCTCGGCTTCTTTGCGAATCGCGAGTATTTCTTCCGCTTTTTTCTCAAGCGCCTTCCGCGACCGATCGAGCTCGTCCCCCTTCTTCTCGAGCGATTCCTCACGACTTTCCAAACGATTTTCCAAACGAAGAATCTGATCTTCGCGCTCTTTCTCTTTCTTCTTCGCTTCCTCAAGAATCTGAACCGACTTCCGCTTCGCCTCGAAGAGAATCTCCTCGGATTTCTTCGCGGCTTCCACGGTCATCTGCTCAGCCTTTCCTTCCGCGGTCGAAAGCTGGCGCTTCGCGATGCTCTGCCGCGCCAAATACCCCAAGACCGAGCCCGCGGAAAGCGTGAGCACGGTTGTGAGCAACAAAATAAGATCGGAGGACATAGAATATCGCACGTCCGCAACAAGAACAAGAGAAATGACTATGAAACGCGCGCAAAAAACGCATGCGCGCGCAAAAAACTTCCTGAAATATCCTGAACGAAAGCGACAAGAGACCCAAAAAGTATCATAGACGAGAAAAATTCTTGTTGAAAACGGGAAACTATCAAATTATACCAAATTACCCTAAAGTCTTCTATC
>JAYRSG010000054.1:0-8283 GCA_041920175.1 Candidatus Moraniibacteriota bacterium
GGCTTTATGTTTTCTCCTCCTCCGTCAGACGCAAGCAACAACCTCCACACCTCGAATTCCGTAAGCGGATAATCGAACACGTCATAGTACGCAACCGTTTCCAAAATCATTCGGTGAAGGGGAATCATAGGCATCATTCGGGAGAATTTTCTGACAGTCCGATTCCGCGAGCCACTTCCTGAACGCATTCTTCAATGCTCTTTCCGGTAGTGTCGAGAATGATATGTTCGCGCGACTCATCGGAAACTTGCCCTTTATTCTCCAGAAAGAGTTCCTCTCCCGCCGATTGAACATTTTCCGTCATTCGCTTCTTGATGCGATTCCTCACCTCCGATTCATCACACACCACTTCGATGAGATGAAAAGGGATCTGTAAATCCTCTGCAAGCGTTATTGCCATCTCTCGCTGTTTTTTGAAAAACATGGATTCGAGAATAACGTTCTCGCCGGAATCAAGAAGTTTCTTCGCATTCGCGCGCATTGTGGCATGCACCGCATCTATCTCCTCATCGGAAAGCAAAAATGCATTATCTTCCCCGTACATCGTTTCCTTCCCGGTAACCGAAGGAACCAGCGGATCAAACTGAATCAGATGAAATTGAAACGCACGGGCAAATGCATCTGCCACTGTCGACTTCCCGACACCGATATCGCCAAAAAATAAGATGAGCATAGATCAAACTTTTATTCCCAACGACGCCAAGTCTTGGACAAGACCAAAAAAGTCTCGAAAAAGAATGGGCTTGTAGCCAACTACTTCCGCGGTTTCGAGACTTTTTTTGGAATCATCAATGAAAACAAGCTCACGTGGCAAAACATCGAGCATCTCGCAAAACTTGAGAAAAGCTTCCGGCTCCGGCTTCATCACTCCCATTTCGGAAGAAATGCCGATAACATCAAAATAGTTGGTAATTCCCTGTTGACTCAAACGATCGCGTAAACCGTTTTCCCAATTACTCAAAAGACCTATTCTATAGCCGAAAGAGTGAAGGGTATCAATCAAATGAAGAATATTCGGATTCACTTGTTGATCTTCATCCCATTTATGTATAAAAGTAGCAATATCCCGAGATTTTTCCGAACGATGTAACATCACAGAAATATATTCCCACAACTCAATCCAACTCATCTCGCCGATACTCGATCGATAGTTATTTTGAAAAAAAATTTCCTGAAGAACATCTATCGGCACATCCAAAAACTCCGCCATCGTCTGCATAAAAACAAAGCCAGGAACACCATTGATAACTCCCCCATAATCAAATCCGATCGCTTTGTATGGCATATTTCATTCCAAAAATTTCTGATTTTTCGCTAAAGTTCGGCTTTCGGACTAGGAATAGATTGCACGATACGAAGAATTCCCTTTACACTGGCACAGTCAGTCAGTCGCATCTTCCCATCCTCGGCAATCATTTTCAACTGTTCCCAAAATGGGAACGGTTGCGACATCTCTTTGTCCCTTTCTTTCATCTTCGCCCAGTACGTCTTTGGTTGCGGACTATCAGTCAAAACAAGAACAATATCTTGAATTGAAAACCACCACTCTTCTTTATAAAAAACCTTTCTCACTTCCCTTCCCTCAAACAAGATTATTTTCGTGTTCTTCATAGGCGTTCGTTATTTATTTGCTACAAATACTTCCCCGTCAGACTTTTCTTGCATTTTTTGAGGTCGGCGGGCGTGCCGGCAAAGACGATTTCGCCGCCCCGGTCGCCGCCTTCGGGACCCATGTCGATCACCCAGTCAGCATGACGAATCACGTCGGAATTGTGTTCGATGACAAGAACCGTATTCCCCTTGTCGACGAGTGTGTCGAGAATAATAAGGAGTCGGCGAATATCCTCAAAGTGGAGACCAATCGTCGGTTCGTCCAGAATGTAGAGCGTTTTGCCGGTCGCCTTCCGAGCAAGTTCGGTCGCGAGCTTCACGCGCTGGGCTTCGCCGCCCGAGAGATTGGTCGCGCTCTGCCCCAAAACGAGGTACCCCAGCCCCACCTCGTCGAGCGCGCGAAGCTTCTCCTCGACCGGCGGCTGATCGAAGAAGAACGCGCGTGCCTCGGAGACCGTCATATCGAGGACCTCGGAAATATTCATGCCGCGATATTCGATCGCGAGCGCGCGCTCATTGTAACGCGTCCCGTGACACGTTTCGCACGCGACATACATATCCGGCAAAAGATACATTTCGATTTTCCGCGTACCGCTCCCCTGGCAGACCTCGCACCGACCGCCGCGCATATTGAAACTGAAGTGACTCGCCGAGAATCCCGCCTTCTCCGCCTCCGCCGTCGTCGCGAAGAGATCGCGAATCGGCGTCCACGCGCCGGTATAGGTCACGGCGTTCGAGCGTGGCGTCCGCCCGATTGAATCCTGATTGACGACAATCGCCTTATCGAGGCACTCGATACCGCGAATCGCGCGATGCATTCCGACCGAAGCGCGCGCGCCATGAAATTCTCGAAGGAGCGCGCGGGAGAGAATATCTGTAATGAGCGTCGACTTCCCCGATCCGGAAACGCCCGAGACGACCGTAAAAGTTTCGAGCGGGATATGCGCATCAATGTTTTTCAAATTGTGTTCCGTCGCGCCAATGACGGAAAGGAGCGTTTTGGATTTCCGGATGAATTTTTTGCCCGATACCTTTCGGTGTCCCGAGAGATACGCTCCGGTTTCCGTCTTTGAGCGTCGCAAATCTTCCGGCGTCCCGGAAAAAAGCACTTCTCCGCCATCGCGTCCGGCACCCGGTCCCATATCGACCACCCAATCCGACGCCTTCATAATGGACGGATCGTGTTCGACCACGATGAGCGAATTGCCATTCCCTTCGAGCGCGCGGAGTGTCTCGATCAATCGTTCGGTATCGCGATTGTGAAGACCGATCGAGGGTTCGTCCAAAATATAGAGAACGCCGGAAAGCTCGGATTTCATTTGCGTCGCGAGTTTGATACGTTGTGCCTCGCCTCCCGAGAGCGTTTCGGCGCTTCGAGAGAGCGCCAAGTATCCCAAACCGACGCGTCGAACCGCGGCAAGCCGATCCGTCGCCTCTCGAAGAAGCGGCCAAATCATACTTTCGTTTTCTTTCTCCGAAAGGCGCCCCTTTTTCATCATGTCCGAAAAATACGTTTCCAACTCGCCGACTGACATATCAGACACCTGATCGATTGTCTTCCCGTCAAAAGAAACGGCGAGTGCTTCTTTCCGGAGGCGTTTTCCCTGGCACGACGGACACGGCGACGACGACATAAACTTCTCGATACCGGCGCGAATATGATCGGATTTCGTCTCGCGGTACCGCTTCTCGAGTATCGGAATAACACCGAGAAACGGCGTTTTTCGCATGCGAGCATCTCCCACTTCTCCGAAAAGAACTTCATGAAGTTCAGACTTCTTCAGCTTCGAAACAGGCACATCGAGTCGAATGTTTTTTCGTTCAGCAAAGGATCGCAAAATATCAAACCCGCCGAGAGCAAATTCACGCTTCGCGCTTCCATTCCCATTTCCATTTCCGTCAAGCGCGGGCTCCTCGTCATGATCGTCACACTCGCGAGACGGCAAACACGGAGTCCGGCTCCATGGCCGAATAGCCCCCTCGAGAAGAGAGAGCTTCTTGTTCGGAATCACGAGATCGGGATCGAGTTCGAGTTTTTTCCCAAGACCGGAACACACAGGACACGCGCCTTCGGGATTGTTGAACGAAAATATCTGTGGGGTCACTTCCGCGATACCCGTCCCGCACAAAGCGCACACGTATTCCCGACTGTACCGTCGTTCTTCCGTGTCGTCGATCACTACCGTGAGCGTTCCGCGTCCCAGTTTGAACGCCGTTTCGATCGAATCGAGTACGCGCTCGATATCCGGCCGTTTGACATTGAGTGTCATGCGGTCGATCACCGCGTCCATTTCTGAGAGAAGCATGTCGGAAGCGTGCGGAAGCGCTTCCGAAATTTGCATGATTTGATTGTGAAAACGAACTCGAACATACCCGGCCGAAAGGAGAAGGCGAAGCGCCTCTTTCTCGGTCCTCTTATGGGTCTGCTCCATCTTCGTCAAGAATATCACCCGCGTCCCGTCCGGAAGCGCGAGAATTTCCTCGAGAATGTCCCGCGAATCTCGCCGCGAAAGACGCGCGCCGCAGAGAGCGCAGTACGGCACGCCGACTTTGGTGAAAAGCGCGCGAATATAATCATACACTTCGGTGAGCGTTCCCACGGTCGATCGGGGCGAACGCGTGATACTTTTTTGATCGATCGAAATCGAGGGACTCAAGTTGGAAATGCGGTCAACATCGGGCCGATCGAACGCTTCCATAAAGCGCCGCGCATACGATGAAACGGATTCCATATACCGGCGATTCGCCTCCGCATGAACGGTATCGAACGCGAGAGACGACTTCCCCGATCCCGAAAGTCCGGTAATCACCACGAACTTTTCTCGCGGAATATCCACATCGATCCCCTTCAGATTGTTCACGCGCGCACCGCGAATAGCAATCGTATTTTTCAAAGAAGACTTCAATCGCCTTGAGGCAGAAGAAAGAGGGGTCGTTTTCGGCATAAATATGAGAAAAAAAGAAGAAGAGAACGACGCAATGCCACCCAGTGTATCGCATTTTTTTGAATTTGTCACCTGTCAAGAGTATTGAACGAAAATACCGAAAATGCCGCCGCGGCTTGCCAACTCCAAGCACCTCCCCTATACTCCGCCGAAGAACAGGTGTTTACTGTTATCTGTTGTCTGTTATAGCCCCCGCAAAACAAAATATTAGATTCAAGGCACGCGAAGATTGCAAAAATGAATTTTTTTCACACGTTTCACGAATGCTGATCCGACGTTCAAAAAATTCATTTTTGCAATCTGAGCAATCCCCTGTTTTGTTTTTCGGTTGTTATATCTGTTGACTGTTCTCTATGAACGATTCCGTTTTCCTCCACTCTTTCATGAAAATTCCCGGCGTCGGCGCGGAAAAGCTTCGAAAAATCATGAAAAAATTCGAGAGCGCGGAGGCGGCATGGCGCGGAACGCGCGAAGAATTCCTCGCAACCGGCATTTCGGAAAAAATCGTCGATGCCATCGTCGAGACGCGAAAAAATATTTTTCCGGAGAAAGAAGAATCCATACTCGAAAAGCACGGTGTTTGCCTCGTCCCGATC
This sequence comes from Candidatus Moraniibacteriota bacterium, assembly GCA_041920175.1. Taxonomy (GTDB): domain Bacteria; phylum Patescibacteriota; class Minisyncoccia; order Moranbacterales; family UBA1568. The sequence goes on from JAYRSG010000054.1 coordinate 5,153, forward strand.
GACTCCGAACTCTATCCCGCCCTCCTCGCCGAAATCCCCAACCCGCCCGAAATCCTCTATCTTCGAGGAAACGCGCACCCGAATAGTCGCCCAATGCTCACGCTCGTCGGAACGCGCAAACCCTCTGAATATGGCCTCGGCATCGCCCGCGAATTCGCACGCGAACTCTCGAATGCCGGCATCACGATCGTCTCGGGACTCGCGCTCGGTATCGATCGGGAAGCACATGTAGGCGCCCTTGAAGGAAGCGGCGACACGATCGCCGTCCTCGGAAACGGCCTCGACGACGCCTCGATCGCCCCGCGAAATCATCTCGCACTCGCGAGAAGCATCTTACTCCGCGGCGCTCTTCTCTCCGACTATCCTCCCGGGACGCCAGCGAATGATTTCACCTTTCCGGCACGCAATCGCATTATGGCAGGACTCTCTCTCGGCACCGTCGTCATCGAAGCTTCCGAAAAAAGCGGCACGCTCATCACCGCGCGCCTCGCGCTCGATTTCAATCGAGACGTCTTTGCCGTCCCGGGCTCCATCTACTCCGAAGGCTCTCGCGGTCCGCACCTGCTTCTCAAACAGGGTGCCATCCTCGCGACGAGCCTCTCCGACATTTTGGACGCACTCCCGCTCACAAAAGCGCGCGAAGCATATCAAAGTGCATCAGATCAACATGAAAACGAACCGGAAAATATCTCGGCGGAAGAGACGAGGTTTCTCAAACTCTTGGGATGTGATACCCTGCACATTGACGCCCTCATCAAACGCTCGACCCTCGAAACATCCGTCGCCCTCTCCACCCTCTCCCTCCTCGAAATGAAAGATCTCATCAAAAACGTCGGCAACATGCACTATATACGGACATACAAGATGAATTCCAAATGACACAATTCAAGGAGCAATGAGCGAGAAACAAAAAACCATTAAATTTCCCCCATGTTCCCTATTCATTGCTCCCTGTTCATTGCTCATTTTGATATTTGATTTTTGACTTTTGATTTTTCTATGAAACTCGTCATCGTCGAATCTCCATCCAAGGCAAAAACCATTCAGAAGTATCTCGGAAGAGAATATCAAGTCGTCGCCTCCGTCGGTCACATTCGCGATTTGCCGAAGAGCAATCGTCAGGCAATCGACATAAAGAGCGGCTTCATCCCGCACTACGAAATCACCCCCGGCAAAGAAGAAATCGTCGCCAAGCTCTCCCGCCTCACCAAGAAAGCGGGTGAAATTTATCTCGCAACCGACCCCGACCGCGAGGGCGAGGCGATCGCATGGCATATTGCCGAGGCATGCGGATTGAAACATGCCAAACGCGTTGCCTTTCATGAAATCACGCCGACCGCCGTCCGAGCGGGGATCGAGCATCCGCGCCGCATCGATCAGAACTTGCGACGCGCCCAAGAAGCGCGCCGCGTCCTCGACCGCCTCGTCGGCTACGATCTCTCCGGACTCATCTGGAAAAAGCTCCGCTATGGACTCTCCGCCGGACGCGTCCAGTCGCCCGCGCTTCGCATCCTCGTTGAGAAAGAGCGTGAAATTAAAGCGTTTATTCCGGAAGACTTCTGGGTCATCACTGCCCAAGCGATATGTCCTGACAAAAGCCCGCTCGCGCTCACCTGTTCCAAGGAACCGAGAGAGGAAAAGGAGGCGACATCAATCATTGAAAAAGCGAAAGCTGAAAATTGGTCAGTACTCGACGTGAAAGAATCCGAAGTGTCCCGAGCGCCCTTTCCGCCCTTCACCACTTCAACCCTCCAGCAAGCGGCAAGCTCGCGCCTCGGCTTTTCCCCGGCAAACACCATGCGCATCGCCCAAAAGCTCTACGAAGCCGGTCTCATCACCTATATGCGAACCGACAGTTTCAATATGAGCACGGAAGCCCAAAGCGCCGCGACACAATTCATCCTCAAAAAATTCGGCGAGAAATTTTCCGAGCCGCGCGTCTACAAAACGAAATCCAAAAACGCTCAGGAAGCGCACGAAGCGATCCGCCCCACCGATCCGTCGCGCGAAAAAGCGGGCTTTTCTTCCGATCAACAAAAACTCTACTCCCTCATCTTCCGCCGCACCATCGCCTCTCAAATGAAAAGCGCTCAACTCCTCCGCACCAAAGTGATCGCGAATATTTCCGATCGCTCCATTCCCGACTTCATCGCGAATGGCTCCCGACTTCTCTTCTCCGGCTGGCTCGAAATCGATCCGTTTGGGAAACAAGACGATACGGCGATTCCGAAACTCGCCCCGAATGATTCTTTGAAAGTTACCGACGTCTCATCCGAAGGGAAACAAACCGAACCGCCGCGCCGCTATTCCGAAGCCGGACTCATCAAAGAACTCGAAAAACGCGGCATCGGTCGCCCGAGCACCTATGCGTCTATCTTGAAGACACTCATCGATCGCGGGTATGCCGAGAAAGACGGCCGTGCTCTCCACGCAACCGAGACCGGAGAAGCGGTCAGCTCCTTTCTTGAAACGCATTTTGGAAATGTGATCAGTGATACCTTCACCGCCGATATGGAACAAAAGCTCGACGACATTTCAAACGGCGAACGCGAATACGAAAAAACGCTCAAAGAATTTTACACACCCTTTTCCAAAGAAGTAAAATCGAAAGCGAACGTCGACAAAATCACCGATATCGGCAAGGCGCCCAAAGAATTCCGGTGTCCTCTCTGCAAGAGCCCGATGACGGTAAAGCTCAGCAAAAACGGGACTTTTTTGAGTTGCTCGCGATTCCCTGACTGCAAAGGCGCCCGCATGAAAGACGGCTCGCTCATCCCCGAAAGCAAAGAAACCGGCGAACCTTGCCCCGAGTGCGGCGGCGCACTTGTCGAGAAAACCGGCCGTTTCGGTGTCTTCATTGCCTGTGGCAATTACCCCAAATGCAAATTCATCAAAGGATCGGAAACACAAACGACTGGCGTCAAGTGCCCCCTCTGTCAGAAAGGCGAAATGGTCGAGAAGCGCGGTCGTTTCGGCGCATTCTACAGTTGTTCCAACTATCCCGACTGCAAACACTCGATCAAGGCTCGCCCCACCGGGAGAATTTGCGAATTCAAACGAGACGGCAAACCCTGCGGCGCCCTACAGATGCTCGGCACCAAAACAATCCCCGAGCGTTGCAGCGACCGCAC
>JAYRSG010000055.1:0-6049 GCA_041920175.1 Candidatus Moraniibacteriota bacterium
GTAATACGGAAATATAGCAGAGAAATTCTTCGAAGGATTTTTCCGAAACGCTTCTCTTTTTGGGGAGGCGTTTTCGGTTGTGTGGCAGGGAACAATGAACAAGGAGCAATGAACAGGGAATAATAGACCTCTTTCAAAAACATTTGATAATCACATTCCACTCAAACCCGTCACCCTCTCCGCCGGTTGGCGGAGGGGGTCCAGGTTCCACCAGCTTTCAGAAAGTGCGCTACAAATTTTGTTCGTAGGGATGTTACGTTTGGCAGGTGGTAACTGGATTCCCGCCTTCGCGGGAATGACGAACAAAGAAAGGAGCTCTATTTTTTGATAAAACGGCTACTTTTGAAAGATGTCTAATGAACAAGGAGCAATAGGGGAAATTTGTCGGCTGTTAGTGGAGTGAGGAGAGAATTCGGGTCTTGACGGAAATATTTTCTCTCTTTTTATTTGCGTGGTATACTTGTGACATATGAGGAAGTACGCGATCTTTTTTTGGGGTGTTTTGTTTTTTGTTTCAGGTCTTTTTGCGCTTTCGGGAAAGTATGTCTCGGCGCAGGTGTCTTCGTGTACGCATAGTGGTCAGAGTGGGACATGCGTTTTGGGTTCGAATGAATGTGTGAGTGGATCGGTGTATGGTGGTACGGAATGTACGCAAAATAATGAACGGACGCTCTGCTGTGTGACAAGTGGTGGTGGCGGACAGGAGGGAATGGCGTGTACTTCTCCGGGGGGACAGTCAGGGACGTGCCATGATGTGGGCAAGTGTCCCGCCGGTCAATTGGTTCCGACGGCGTCCGCGGTTTGTTCCAATGCCGGTTTTGATTATTGTTGCGTGGCGAATTCGGAAGGCGGCGGGGGTGACGGACAGTGCCCGTCGCTCAACAGTTATTGTCATTCGAGTTGTACCAATTACGGCGGAGAGAAGTCGGCATGTAGTGGCGCATGTGAGGGGAGTACGGCGACCAAGGGTCTCAAATATTGCAATCGGAGTACGCCTGGTAGTGGCGGAGATGATGGTGGTGGAGGAGGCGGGGATGTCGACACGAGTACGGGCTGGACCGGGGGACTCTCGGCGATCAAGACGGAATCCGGACTTCCCGACACGTCGGTTTCGGGAATAGTGAAGGGTATTCTCATGTGGATTCTCGCCATATTCGGTTTCATCGCGATTATCGGCTTCATTATCGCCGGCATCATGTATCTCACGGCGGCAGGGAATTCCAAGCAGATCGAGACGGCGAAAACCGCCATGACCTGGTCCATTGTCGGGGTGATCGTCGCGCTTATGGGCTATGTGATCATTCTCGCCGCGGATTTCCTCTTGAGCGGCTCAGTGTAATTTTTTTGGAAAATTCCTATGGGTGACAAAGTGTATCTTGATGGCGGTGAAGAATCGGGGCTTCCGGACGCGCCGATCTATGACATTATCGCGGGAGCGATGGACTGGCTCCTCGCCATTTTGGGTTTTATCGCGATTATCGGCTTTGTGATTTCGGGTATCCTCTATCTCACGGCCGCCGGCAATACCAAACAAATAGAAACTGCGAAAACGGCGATGTGGTATTCCATCCTTGGTGTCATCGTCGCGCTCGTGGGGTATGTGATCATTCTCGCCGTCGACTCGTGGTTGAGCGCCGGGACGGAATTTTAGGAATTTTTTATGAAAAGAATCTGGTTTTTCGGTTTTGTTTTTTCTTTTCTTGTTGTGGTGGGGACTTTTTGGATTCAAGAAAGTGTTTTTGCTGCCTGTCGTGAAGTTACCTGTGCATCCTCGTGCGGATCACAATTGGAGGTTACGAATGCTTGTAAAGATGAAATCTTACCAGGAGAGCCGTCTAGTTGCTCCTCACAAGGTAAAAAAGCGTGTATTCCACAGTCTTTTGTTTCCGGTTGTCCAAATTTTAATTCACAGTGCGCAGTGAGTTGTTCGGGAACTGATGATGCTACCTGTGCCAACGTCGTTTGTCCGACGGGAATGAAATATTGCAAAACATCTTCTTCCAGCTGTACTGGTGGGCAGTGCGGAAGTGTCGGAACGTGTCCAAGCGGGTCTACGCACAAGTCGGAATGCGATGGGTCTGCCGGAAATTGCGGGACCGGCGTGTGGTATTGTACTTCGGGTGGTGGTGGCTCGGGGACGACCGCGGTCAAGTGTGATCCGGCGAAGTTTAAGGAGTACGCGGGGGTGTGTTTTCCGCTCAATACCGGGCTCTCCGAGATGTCGGTTGCCAAAATTGTGATGAATCTGATGAAGTGGATGCTCTATCTCTTCGGATTCCTCGCGATTATCGCGTTTGTGATTTCCGGCATTCAGTATCTCTCGGCGGCGGGCAATATGAATATGATCGAGACGGCGAAGCGGAATATGACGTGGTCTATCGTGGGGGTCATCGTCGCGCTTGCCGGACTTGTGATTATTATCGCGATCGACGCGTTGTTACGCGGGACGGCGTGGGGAGGGTAGCTTCCTCGTCATGCAGCAGGACGTGGGTTTGTAACCCCGTCCGCAGGTTTCTGCAAGCAAGGTGTTGGTAGAAACGTATGGAGCAGGTTACAAACCTGCTCCTGCAAGAAGGTGTAGAGACGCAAGATGTTGCGTCTCGGGGTGGTTAAGAATAGGCAAACAGGGAATGAGACGCAGGCGGAGAAATGAGACGCAAAAATCCTTGCCAGAGACGCAAAATCTTGCGTCTCTACATGGAGGGGAGGGGAATGAATTTAGAACCAATTATGAAACATTTTGCAAAATTCGTGAGGATGGGGCTAGTGCTGGTGTTTTCGGCGGGGTTTTTTTCGGTGTTTGCGGAGGGGGCGGTGGCATGTAGATTTCTTGATTCAAATCGAGTTGAACAGACCGGAGAATGTAAATTGCCTGCTCAGTGTACTGGTGAATCTGGGAGGGACATGAGTGGCGAGTGTGAAACTAATAGAGGGGAGATATGTTGCAAAACCCCTTCCTCCTCCTCGTGCAAGGGAACCTGTAAGGATAAGTGTGTCGATGGAACTGAAAAAGAAGAAAGTACAACCTGTAGCGCTGAGTGTAAAAAGAAAGATGCGACAAAGCCCATTTCTTGTATTTCAAATTCAACGGGTGGTGGGAGCGGGACAACGAGTCCGGTGAATATACAGCTCATCAATCCTTTGAGATACAATACCGTTCAGCAGGTCTTGATGGCGCTCCTCTATGCTTTGCAGGGAGTGATCGTTGTTCTCTCGCTCGTCTTTATCGTGATTGGCGCGGTCCTGTATATCACTTCGGGCGGTCGGCAGACGCAGGTGACAGCGGCGAAGACCGCGATTACGGCGGCTTTGATCGGGCTCGCGATCGGAATACTCGCACCCACGTTCCTTAAGGAAATCGCGACGGTCTTGGGGTGGAATGCCAAGGCGCCGCTTCCCGATGAAGTGACCAATGCGCGAAGCGCCGCGGATATTCTCCTCTCGGTTCTCAATTTCCTTCTTGGGATCGTGGGGATTCTCGCGATCATCTTCCTTGTCATCGGTGGTATTATGTTCTTGGGCGCGGCGGGAGATATGAATCGGATCGGGACGGCGAAAAAAATCGTCACCTTTGCGCTCATCGGTATTGTTGTCGCGCTCGCGTCCTTGGTCATCGTGCGGCAGATTGCGGAATTCTTTGCGCCAGTGACATCGTAGCGGGCTGAAATTTTGGGAAATTTTAAAGCGGGCGAGAGGATTTCCTCTGCCCGCTTTGTTTGGTTTATGGGTTTTCCGGAATAAACTGAATGCTTACCTTAAGAGGTGCATCTGTTTTGCATCCGGGCTTCTTTTTTTCCGTGTCCAGGAATACTCGTAGCGGTTTATTTTTTATTTCGACTAGACCGCCGTCTCGAGTCGGACTCCCGCTATCTCCCTGTATCACGATATTTCCATCTGAAAGGTTGGCTTCGGATGAAAAGCTTTCTTTCACGCGGTTATTGATAACCGAGATTCCTCGAAAAATATCTCCATCATCACAGGTTCCCCAGTAGGTATCTTTGTCCGCATGAATTCTTACTCGAAAGTATCGAGTAGAAAGTGGCTTTTCAAAAGGTTCTAGCTCAACACCAGTGATTGCGGAGAGGGTCACTTCTCGAGTTACCGCCTTATCCAAGGATCCTCTGGCATCCCAGAGCCCTTTTTCCACTGAATCCCGATCGCGGTAGGCGAGGAGAATAAAGGTGATTAGGACAACGATCGCTACGATCCACGCTGCCACTTTCGAATTTTTGAGGATTCGGAAGATGAAAGCGAGAAGGAGGACAAGACCGACGATGTACCACCAAATCCTATTCTCTGGCTTTGCGGCGGATACCCATATCTCTTCAGCTAAGGAGATGGCTTGACCCGTTCGCGAGAAATCTCGAGCTTCTTCGAGGATTTTCTTGTCGGCATCAGAGAGCTGATCTCTCGTAATCCCCCCTTTCTGGATTCGCTCTTGCAGTTCCTTTTGCTTTTTGGTGAGCTGTTTGTCCCTGTTTTCATCCAGGAGCTGTTCCGTTCTGGAGAGTTCTCGTTCACTCTTTCCCGGTACGATTCCCGGGATGAAGCTGACGAGAAGAGAAATGAGAATGGCGCCGACGCCGTACCAGAGGACGATCTTTTTGAACCACTCGTCGCCCTTGTAGATCACTCCCCAGTAGCCGAGCATGAGTGCTGCCGCGATAATGACAGCCGCTGATCCTGGATACCGACCGAAATTCCATGTTCCCAGAAAGAAGAGCATGAAACTGTTGACCATGGCGAGATAGACCACTCCTCGCACAAAGTCTTTCACGATGATGGTTATCGCGTTCGCCACGGATCCGGTTGTTGGAAGAATGCCCCAGAGGACGCTTCCGACAATGAGGACGCCAAAGGTGTCCGGCGCGAACCCTATTACGAGTACGAGCACGGAATAGATCACCGAGAATAAAATGCAAATCCATTGCGCTTCGTGGATGACCGCGAGTATCGCAAAGAGGTAAAAAAGGGCGTGGAGCCCCACGATGAGCAGAAGGAGCCGGTACCAAGCCGACCGAGTCGTGCTGATGATCGCAGGCATGATGTTTTCCTCCTAGATGGATGCGATGACAACGATGAGAAGAATAAGAATCAGTATGGCAAGTGGCAGAAAAAACCACTTGTCCCATTTTTTTATTCTTTCATCCGCTTTTTTTGTCCAATCCGGTGTTCCGGTAATGGCATCCCAAGCTGGACTACCGAACTCTTTTGCCTTCTTCAGTGCCCACATTGCCTGGTCCTGGGGGGAGAGGGCGCTGATCATATTCTTGTTGATCAGGAGCTCGATCGTTTTCTCTGCGCCTTGATCGAGAAAACACCGTGCCCATATTGCGAGATTTTTGACTCGCTGGTCGTTCACGTTCAATTCCTCCCTGACATCGTAGGTGGCGTGTTTGTCTCGTTTCTCGCCTCCCCATGATTCCTTCTTAGTTATTGGAAGAGGAAGGCTGATGATAGAGATGCGGAACTGTTTTCGCTGATGCTTATCAAGAACATTATTGAACAAATCCTTGATAGCTTGATACAGAGTCTCCCCTTCATTTGGTATATCCTTTACCAAATTGTGAATGGTATCAAACGTTGCCTCATCCCTTTTATCGAAAGCGGAAAATAGACCGGGAAGCCATTGATCTGCCATTTGTTTCCCTTGATCGGAATTCATGAAAGAAAAGGCCATTCTTGCGAAATCCATCGGTCGTATCAGTGCCATTTTCTGGCTCCTTACGTTGAATTTTTAAAAAAACTGCTTGTCTACCATCTCACTTTCCTTCATTTCTGCTTTTTGAGGCGAGAAAGAAAGGAGTTCGGATGGCTCTTGAAGGTAGCATATTTTGAAAAAAGTGTCAATGGCGTCGGGCAGACGGCGGATTTGACACGATTTCTTTTCGGTGCTATATTTCCATTGGTTTTTGATCGGGGAGGTGTCCGGTTCGCGCGAGCGAGCCTTTTTTAATGAATGGATTCTCTACAAATTACGAATCGATATCAATATACGAATAACAAAAAAAGGATTGGTATATTCGTAAAAATTTGTAATTCGTAGACA
>JAYRSG010000056.1:0-7826 GCA_041920175.1 Candidatus Moraniibacteriota bacterium
ATCGGCATCGATATGCGAAATATCGGGAAAAAGCGAACGGGGGACGAAGTCGTTTTCTTGAATCTCGTGCGCGAACTTTCCGAGCTTGACGCGGAGAATGAATATCTCCTGTTTTTTGATGCGCGAACAAAAGAGGAACTTGAGGAAATGGCACAGCGGCTTCATATTTCGGGAAAGAAAAACTTTCGTATAATTTCGCTTCCAGCGAAGAATAAATTCGATTGGAATCTCTGGTATTTGCCGCGATATCTTCGAACACATCCGGTCGACATTTATCATACGCAATATATTATCCCGTTTTTTATTCCGAAGCGGATATGTGTCGTGACGCATATTCACGATATTTCTTTTAAGGTATATCCTCGACTCATTGCTCGGCGCGATCGGTTTTTCTTGAACGCGCTCATTCCGAGGAGCCTTCGTCTGGCCAAGCTTATTGTCGCGCCTTCGGAATTTACGAAGCGGGAAATTATGGATCGATACGGGACTTCGGAAGCGAAAATATCCGTGATATACAATGCCGTTGCGTCGGAATTTTTCGAAGAACGTGGAGAAAATCGCGAGGCGATTCGGGAAAAATACCGTTTGCCGAAGTCGTTTCTCTTGTATGTCGGGACGCTTCAGCCGCGAAAAAACATTCCGATCCTCATCGAAGCATTCGCGCGTCTTCGCGAGGAAGACCCGAATCTCGGACTCGTGCTCGTGGGGAATCGTGAGGGGCACCATTTTGATTCTGAAATTGATGAGACGATTACGCGCCTCGGTCTCGAAAATTCAGTTGTGTTTCCCGGGTTTATCGATCAAGAAGATCTCCCGACTCTTCTGGGTCTTGCTCGAGTTTTCGCGTTTCCTTCGCGATATGAGGGGTTCGGCATCCCGATTCTCGAGGCGATGAGTTGCGGGGTACCGGTGGTCGCTTCCGATATCCCCGCGCTGCGCGAAGCGGGGGGCGACGCGGCGCTGTTTGTTGCATCGGAGAATGTCGAGGCTCTGTCTCACGCCCTTCGAACCCTTTCTCTTTCCGGATCGATTCGCGAAAAACTGATCGAGAAAGGAAAGCTCCGCGCCCGATATTTCTCTTGGAAAGAGAGCGCGCAAAGTCTCCTTGCGGCATATGAAAAAATATGTTTTCATAAAGGAACTGTTTCATAGCTCCGGTAAAACAAAATCTAAAATTTAACGCGCGCCAAGATTTCAAAAACAAATTTTTCGAACGTCGGGTCAGCATTCGTGAAACGTGTGAGAAAAATTTGTTTTTGAAATCTTGGCAACCTCCTATTTCGTTTTGTAGTTGCCGTAGGGGCATTTTTTACCCGTTTTTTCTAAAGCGTATGACATCTTTCGAATCATTTTCCAAACCGCCGATGTACCAACCGTCAAAAACTGAACCCAAAAAACGTCGTCGAATCAAATGGGTGATCGGGATTGTTGCGGTTCTCGCTCTCCTTGGCGGAATTGTCTTTTGGAAGGCGAGTTCTCTTCTTGGGCGCATTGCGCCGGGGGGGAATATTTTTTCGAATATCATCAATTCGCTTCCGGGCGTTGACAAGAAGCTCGCCGGAGAAGAAGAGGGTCGGATCAATGTGGCACTCCTTGGTATGCGCGGGAAGGGTGTTGAGGGTGGGGGACTTTTGGCTGATACCATCATGGTACTTTCCTTCCACCCAAAGAACGAGAAAGAGGGTGACACGCCTCGCGCCTCGCTCGTCTCTATTCCGCGCGATCTCTATGTGGCGGTTCCGGGAACCTCTGACAAGCAAAAAATCAATGCCGTGCATCATTATGGCGAAGAGAAAGGAGAGGGGCAGGGGCTTGAAGCGATGAAAACGATTCTCTCCGAGGTGACGGGTGTCCCGATTCATTACGCGGCCTCGATCAATTTCAAGGGATTTGAAGAGTTGATTGACGCGGTTGGAGGCGTCTCGGTAACGCTTGATGCTCCGTTCGCTGAACCGCTTCAGTTTCGCGAGCCTCATGTATGCGATCCGAATGTATTCACCGTTCCGACGAGTCCGCTTCAATATGAAAACAAATATGTGACGACGGCGAGCGGGAGACGGCGGATCGTGGAGTCGTACCCCTTGTGTTACAATAAGGATGTCGAATGCGGCGGCGTCTTCAATCTTCCCGCCGGGACGAGCATGCTGAACGGTGAAACGGCGCTCTGCTTTGCGCGGGCGCGCGTCACCTCGAACGACTTCGAACGCGCGAAACGTCAGCACAAGGTTCTCGAAGCGCTTCGAGAAAAGCTCTTGAGTCTCGGGACATTGTCGGATTTCGGGAAGGTGAATGGAATTTTGAACAGTTTGGGCGACAATGCCCGAACCGATATGGAAGGATGGGAAATCAAACAATTTTTCGATCTCTATCTTGAGAACAAAGATGTGAAACTCTCCCAAGACGTCGTTATTGACAATTCTGAGAACGGACTTCTTTACGCGCCGCAAGATACCGGCGCCGCCGGCTATATTCTTCTTCCGAAGGGCGACAACTACGATCGAATCCATGAATTGTTTTCGAAACTTCCGTGAACACCGAACTTTTGACTCCCTCTTCTCAACAGGGGACAGCGAAATATCCGAAAAAACGGAACGGATTTGTTTCCGTTTTTTTCCTTACCTTTCTTGCGGTGACCGCCTATATGATTGGCGCGCACCAAGGGAGGATGGAGGCTCTTTCCGGGGAAAATCCGTCCCTTGTTTTGCCGAAAACATCCCTTTTCTCTTCGACGAAAAATGCCGAACGTCCGGACATGGGAGTTTTCTGGAAGACATGGGATCTTCTCCATGAACGATTTGTCGATCGAGAAAATCTTGACAAGACAACACTTCTCAATGGAGCGATTGACGGGATGCTTGCGGCGACCGACGATCCCTATACCACATTCTTTGATCCGGAGGAGAATACGGCCTTTCAGGAGGATATTTCCGGAAGTTTTGATGGGATCGGCGCCGAAATCGGCATGAAAAATAAAGTTCTCACCGTCGTGGCGCCACTCGATGACAGTCCGGCGCAAAAGTCCGGGCTCCGTTCGGGTGACAAAATCCTCAAAATAAACGACGAGAGTACGGCGGAAATGAGTATCGACGGCGCCGTAAAAAAAATGCGCGGTCCGAAGGGAACGGAGGTAAAGCTCACGATTTTTCGCGAAGGTGACCGAGAAACGCGTGATATCACGATCCGTCGGGATACCATCAGCGTAAAAACAGTGAAGCTTGAATGGAAGGATGGAGACATCGCGATTCTCAAAATTAGTCAATTCGGCGAGGAAACAGTGTCGGAATTTATTGATGCGCAAAAGAGTATTCGATCGCGATCGGTGCGCGGCATAGTACTCGATCTTCGCGATGATCCGGGTGGTCTTCTCGATTCTGCGGTCAGTGTTGGAAGTTTTCTTATTCCGAAGGGAAAAACAGTCGTTATTGAGGAAGATGGCGAGAAGCGACGAGAACCTCTACTTACTCGGGGTGGTGATGTTTTGAGTGGTATTCCAACCGTGGTTCTCATCAATGAAGGGTCGGCGAGCGCTTCCGAAATACTCGCGGCGGCACTTCGAGAAAATCGCGACAATGTGACGATTGTCGGGAAGAAGTCATTCGGCAAGGGATCGGTACAGGAATTGGTGCCGGTCACCAAGGACACGTCGCTCAAGGTGACGGTCGCTCGTTGGCTCACGCCGGGAGGGAAGCAAATCAACAAAGAGGGAATCGCGCCGGATATCGAGGTGGATCGAACCGATGAAGATTACGATGCCGATCGCGATCCCCAACTCGACCGCGCGCTCGAAGTCATCCGGGAGAAATTGAAATAGACTCGTTAAAGAGTGGTCCGGCATAATCAGTCAAAGACCACTATGAGCATCCTCCTCGAAGAACTCAAACAATACGCGAGCGCCACACGGAAGAAATCCAATGAATGGTTCTTCAAAACCGGCCCGGGGCAGTATGGTGAGGGCGACCAATTCATCGGCGTCGGCAATCCCGATGTGCGGAAGGTGGTGAAGAAGTTTGCCGACCTCGGTTTGGAGGATATACGAGCGGTCATGGATTCAGAGATTCATGAGGAGCGGTTGGCGGGCATACTCCTTTTGGTCGGGCGGTATGGCCGAGCGGTTGAGAAGCGCGAGCGCCTCAACGTCGCGCAATTCTATATTCGGAACCTGGATCGAGTGAATAACTGGGACCTGGTGGATTTGTCCGCTCATCGGATTCTGGGGCAGGCGATTCTCGACAAAATTTTTGATGAGAAAGTTTTGGATACACTCGCTGTTTCGAAGAATCTGTGGGAGCGGCGGGTTGCTATTATCGCGACCATGGGAGCCATCGACCAGGGAGAGTACCGGGCGACTCTGCGCATTGCCGAAAAGCTTTTGGGCGACCATGAAGATTTGATACACAAAGCCGTCGGGTGGGCGCTCCGAGAAGTTTGGAAAAGGGACAAGAAAGTGTGTGAACAATTTTTGCTCGAGCACTATTCTCATCTCCCGCGCACCACGCTTCGCTACGCCATTGAAAGGATGGAAGAAAAGAAAAGGAAGCGATTTTTATTGAAGAAAAATCATTAAAAACGGATTTAAATGGTAAAATACAAATACCCCTATGAGCAATCAAAACATCAAAATTATTCTCTCTGTTCTCGCTCTGTTGGTTCTTGCTGGGTGCGGATTTTTTGTTTTTCGCAACAATCAAATTCAGGAGAATGAAAAACCAAACAAAGGAAGTGAACTTTCAGAAAAAGAAGCTCGGGCTATTGCCGAAAAATCGTGCGTTAAGGGCGGCGAAGTGCTTTCGTCCGGTTCGTATAATGAAATAACCAAAACCTGGTGGTTTGACGCAAACTTGAACGCGACGAGTGAAGGATGTCATCCGGCGTGCGTCGTGAGCGAAGAAACGAGAACAGCGGAAATAAATTGGCGGTGTACCGGTCTTATTCCGCCGGATCAAACCAATCCGACTGCGCCCCCGATTTCCAACGAGTGTGGCATTGCCAATTGCCACGGACTCGATATTGAATGCGGAAAACCAGCGGAGATGTGCACGATGATGTACCAGCTCGGCGACAAATGTCGACAGTACGTTCAGTGCGGAAAAGTGAACGGCATATGTCGGCACATTGAAAATTCGAAGTTTACTGCTTGCAAATCATGTGTTGAAGAATGCGAAACGAATTTTCCCAATAATCCCGAAAGAGCCTTTGCCTGTGAAAACGGGTGCGGAGAATGATATTTTCCCAAACATATGCGTCTTACCAGCCCGGTATTTTCTGATGGAGGGAGGATTCCAAAGAAGTATACGTGTGATGGCGAGGATGTGAGTCCGCAATCGTTTCAAAAATCCCGCGCCCGATTTTCGGTGCGCGGGATTTTTTTGCAGGGGAAACGATCCCCTTATTTCGTCGCCGTGATACTTACCGAAGTCGATTGTTTCCGATCTTGTTATCGGGGAAGATGTGGAGTAGAATTCAGGAAACGGAAATTTTTAAAGATTTTGGAATTCTTATGAAGTCGCAACCGGCATTTGACGAGGAGGCGATCAAAAAGCAGTTCCAAAAATTGAAACGGTACAAGGTGCCGGCGATTCTGTTGTTTCTCCTCGTATTTTTTGGGGAACCGGTTCTTGAACTCATAACTTTTTTATTTACGCGTATGGATCCGATACTTGTTTTGTTCGTGATTGCGATTGTTATCGTGCTCGCCTCAATTCGGCAAATCAATCAGTATGAGCGAGGAGTGAAATTTACGATTGGGAAATACGCGGGCATCATGGAGCCCGGCTGGCGGCTTGTCATTCCGATTTTTCAGTCGTATCAGAAAGTGGATATGCGGGTGCGCGCCGTCGATGTGCCGGATCAGGAAGCGATCACCAAAGATAATATTTCCGTGACGGTCAATGCCGTCATCTACTACAAGATTTCACACGCGGAAAAGGCGATTATCGAAGTGGAGAATTTTTTCTACGCGGTGTCGCAACTCGCGCAAACGACGATGCGGAATGTCGTCGGCGAGGTGGACTTGGACGAACTTCTCTCCAATCGGGATGCGATCGCCGAGAAGATTCGCGGTATCGTCGACAAGGCGACCGACGTTTGGGGTGTCAAAGTGGAGTCGGTGGAGCTCAAAGATGTGACGCTCCCCGAAGATATGAAGCGCGTCATCGGCAAGCAGGCGGAGGCCGAGCGCGAACGACGCGCCGTCATCATCAAGGCAGAGGGAGAAGTTATCGCCGCCGAGAACATCTCGCGCGCGGCGGGGATTCTCGCGCAGCATGACGGATCGCTTCACCTTCGGACGCTCCATTCGATCAATGACATTTCTTCGGACCAATCCAATACCGTCGTTTTCGCCGTTCCTCTCGAAGTGCTCCGCGCGTTTGAGCGACTCGGAAAACAGTAATTCAAACGTACCTTCTTTATGAACGACAAAACCGTTTTTACATGGACTGGGGAACTCTCGGTAGGGGATGCGGTAATTGACGGTCAGCACGAGAGCATTTTTGGCGCAACCAATCGTCTCCTTGATATCGTGGCGGGAGATCGTCCGCCCGAGGATCTCTTCGGCGTCCTTTCGATGGTTGAGCGCTATGTGCGCGAGCATTTTTCCTATGAAGAAACCTATATGGAGCGGCACGGATACCCGAAACTTCTCGAACACCGGAACATTCACGAAGGATTTGCCGCGGATTTCGCCAAGCGGAAAGAAGAACTTGTCAAAGGCGGAACATCGAGCGAAGCGATTCTCGCTTTCGAAAATTATCTCGGCACCTGGCTCATTCGCCACGTGAGCGACGAAGACCAAAAGTATGCCGCTTTTATAAAAGAGCATCCTGAAGGCGCAGGGAAAGGGAAAGGAGGGATTTGAAGGACTCTGAAATTTTATGGACATTTCGGGCAACCTTTCTTTGGTTGCCCGTTTTTGTGTCTTCGTGATAACTTTGGTGTATACTGTTCGAACCGGGGGATAATTTTTCTGAAAAACGGAGTATGATTCTGTCCGATCGAGATATTGTGAAGGAAGTGAAGAAGGGAAGCGTGGTGATTCGGCCGTTTCGGAAAAGTTTTGTTCAGCCGGCGAGTGTTGATCTTCATCTTGACAGGCACTTTTTGGTCTTCAATACCACGGAAAATTTCGTAATAGACGTGAAAGAGCCAGCCGAAAATCTTATGAAACCGGTTGAGATTTCCGCGACGAAACCGTTTATTCTCCATCCGGGAGAATTTGCGCTCGGGCTTATTTTGGAGGAAACCGGCGTTTCCGACAGTATCGTTGGACGGCTCGAAGGCAAAAGCTCGCTCGGGCGTCTGGGACTCATCATTCACACAACCGCCGGCTATTTGGATCCGGGGAATTCTCTCAAGATGACGCTGGAGCTTTTCAATGCCGGGCGACTTCCCATCAAGCTCTACTACAAAATGCCGATCGCGCAGATGGCGTTTGAGTATTTGTCATCTCCGTGTGAGCGTCCCTACGGATCCGAAGGATTGAATAGCAAATATTACAAAGACATGAAGCCGGTCGCTTCCAAGATGCATAAGAATTTTTAATCTTGTCGTTGCTCTTTATTTGTAGTATAAGAATAAGGCTACCGAGTTTTGTTCTTTGGCAGAAAAGGAGGAAATCTTATGAAGCAGTATCTTGATCTTTTGCGGCATGTGAGTGAGAAGGGTGTCGTGAAGACCGATCGGACCGGGACCGGAACGAGAAGCGTGTTTGGGTATCAAATGCGTTTCGATTTGTCGCGTGGTTTTCCGCTTCTTACGACAAAGAAGATGGCGATTCGAGCGCTTACCCACGAGCTTCTTTGGTTTCTTAAGGGAGATTCGAATCTTCG